>NZ_JBNMNU010000104.1:0-15510 GCF_051278035.1 Clostridium sp. | reverse complement strand
TTTTCAGCTTGCTTACCAAATACCACTACTGGTATAAAGTCAGCGTCTGGTTGACCTTCTCTTTTAAATCTTCTATTAACGGCAATAGTAAAAGTGGTTACAGCTGTTCCTGTTCCTTGAGCAAATTTCAACTCAGGATCTTTTGTTAATCTACCAACTAAAACAACCTTATTCATAAAGCACCACCTATTTTTCTGGATTTATTATGATATGTCTTATAACACTGTCAGTAATTCTGAATACTCTATCTAATTCTTTTGGTAAATCAGGATTTGCATTGAAATTGATTAATGTATAGTGGCCTTCACCAACCTTTTGTATTTCATAGGCTAATTTTCTTTTACCCCAAGCATCAACATTTTCAACTACTCCACCATTGTTTTCTATTACACCTTTAAATTTTTCAACATTAGTTTTAACAGCTTCTTCATCTAATGATGGATGTAATATGAATATAGTTTCATATTTTCTCATTAATTTCACCTCCTCCCCTCGGACTTACGGCCATGCATTGCACGGCAGGGATTACAATAATAAACTATACCACTTATTCATACTAAAATCAAGTTATTATTCCTTTTGGGGTGGTTTTTCTTTTATAACTTTCTTTACCCCCGAATCAAATTTAATTCTTGGAAGCATAACTATCCTTGCACAACCTAAACATTTTATTTTTATATCCGCACCCAACCTAATGATTTCCCAGTTCTTACTTCCGCAAGGATGAGTTTTTTTCATTTCTACAACGTCTCCTAAATTAAAAACTTTCACTACACATCCCACCTTTAAATTGCATAACTATATGATCATAACTTTTACAGTTTCTCCATTTCTAATAAAAATTTCTTTAACTTTTATAGTTCCTAATTTTATAAGGTCAATTATATTTTGAATCTCATCTTCTTCTATTTTCAAACTAATACCACAACTTTTAGTTATATAAGTCGGTGTTGGAATAACTATTAGCTTAATTTGTTTTTTTATAGATTCTCTTTCCGCCTTCATCGCTTCATGTGTATTCTGAAATGTTACTATATAATATTTATTCAATATTCCCCATCCTATTCTGTGAATTATAATTTTATAGTGTTATCTGCATTATTCATAAGTTGTACAATAGTATACATGTTTGATATTTCTCCAACAGATAGTTCATCCTTTAAATCATAAAAATCAATGCACACACCACAAACTAATATATTTGCTCCTCTTTCTATTAGTTTCTTTAAGCTACCTAGTACTGGTGAGCTTTTTGAAGTAAGCTTTACGCCTCCATTAATAAAAATTATATTATCTGGTATTGTGTCCGCTTCTGATAATGCGAATATATAGCTTTTCATAAGTATATCTCCGAGCTCGTCATCCCCTACCCCTAGTTTATCACTAGAAAATACTAAAGTTAACTTTTTCTTTTCTTTGATTTCAACATCCATTACCTCACACTTTTCTTTAATTATTTTTATAAAAAATAGCTTTTCCTTTTCTTCCACTACACTCTTATGCCCACTGCCACTTGCAAGTTTAACTATATTGTTTTTAGCAACCAAATTATCTACAATTATCGTACACTCTCCGCTTTCTATTGAATCAAAATACTTTTTAGTCTTAACTACAGGTATAGGACATTGTAGCCCTTTGCAATCAATTATATTATTCATATTATTTACGTTTTAAATTGAATCCATTAAAATCAAATTAAAACTTTCACACCCCTTTCTTTACAAAACTACTAATTTCATATACATTTACAGCTCCATAGATTATAATATAGTATTATACGTTAATTTATAAATATGTAATTATAATGTAAAGATTTATAGTTTTAAATTTTTTAGATATAAAATTATAGATTTTACTCTTTTATAAAAAGTTTATAATATTATTATAAACTATTTATAGTTTTAATTAAATCAAAACAATTTTTTTTGCTACTTTAAATAATAATAATAAATATTACACCTTGTGTAAAATCTAGCAATGATGTAATGTTTTTTAGAATCGGAGGAACTCATGAAAATATATTTAGATAACGCAGCAACTACATTTCCTAAACCACCTGAAGTTTATAGTTCAATAATGAATTATATGATGAATGTAGGAACAAACCCAGGTAGAGGTGTAACAACTGCTTCTCTTGCAGGAAATAAGGTTATTTTGAATTGTAGATACGCATTAATGGAGCTTTTTAACTTTGATAAGGTAGAAAACGTAATCTTTACACCTAATATTACCACCTCATTAAATACACTAATAAAAACAGTGGTAAAGAGTGGTTGGCACGTAATAACTTCCACAATGGATCACAACGCTACCCTAAGGCCTTTAAATTCTCTTTTAGAAAAAGGTATTATAGACCTGGACATTATTCCATGTTCAATAGAAGGACTCATTGACATAGATGATTTTATTAATACAATAAAGCCTAATACAAAACTTGTAGTTTTATCCCATGCATCAAATATTATTGGAAGTATTCAACCTTTAGAATATATAGGTAAAATTTGCAAAGAAAAAGGTATTTTTTTCATTATAGACTCCGCACAAACCGCTGGAGTGCTACCCCTGGATTTCTACAAGTTAAATTGTAATGCACTAGCTTTTACAGGTCACAAAAGTTTACTCGGGCCTCAGGGCACAGGTGGATTTTTAATTGACGATAGTTTAAATGAAATATGTACTTCTTTTATGGAAGGAGGGACAGGTAGCCTTTCATCGAGCATTACTCAACCAGATTTTCTACCTGATAAGTTCGAGAGCGGAACTTTAAACGCTCCTGGTATAGCAGGCCTTTTAGAAGGTATCAATTTTATTAATACTCAAGGTATAGACGCAATCCGTCAACATGAAGAATATTTGTTAAAGAAATTCGTAGAAGGACTTTTAAATATTGACACCATGGAGGTTTATGGATTGCTCGATTGTTCTAAAAGAACAGCGACCATCTCTGTTAATTCTACAAAAATTGACAATTCAGAATTAGGTTTTATGCTAGATACTGACTATGGAATTATAACAAGAACTGGCCTTCACTGTTCACCTCTTGCACATAAAACCATAGATACATATCCAAGTGGCACCTTACGCTTTGGAATTGGCCCCTTTAATGACATTAAAGATATTAATTATACCCTAAGTTCTCTAAGTACCATTATAAGAAAGGTGTGATTCTTTACATGGATAAAATTTTACAAAAAATTGATAGGTTAGCTATATTCTTTATTTTATATACTTTCGTTTTTGTAATATTTTTTGAAACAATAGGTTACACCCTTCCTTTTGTATTAGCTCTTGTTTTATCTTTAATTCTTAAATTTCCAACAAAACATTTAATTCAAAAATTTAAAGTTAAAAACACTATAGCTTCATTATTTACTACCACCATTTTTTTCACTATAATTGTATTATTACTCTCATTAATAATTACAACTATAACATCAGAAACAATACAACTCGCAAAAAATATTCAAGATTACATCTCTTCTAACAAAACTAGTATAGTGGACTTTGTTAATAATTTACGTAGCTATTATAAAAATTTAGACCCCAACATAATTAATAATATCGAGATAAACATTACTGATTATATAACAAAAACTATAGATATTAGTATGAATGCATCTTCAAAAATTTTTTCACAAACGCTACTATTTGTGGCTACTATACCTTATACTTTAATGGTTTTATTGTTCACATTACTTACCACCTATTTCTTTACAAAAGATTTGTCATCTTCAAGTAAAAAAATATTGGATTTAATTCCTAGTAAAAATGGTGATAGAATAAACTCCATATTTGTTGAATCAAAAAAAATGTTTAAAAATTATATCCTCTCTTACTTGTTAATAATCACTATAACATTTTTAGAAACTTTAGTTGTTTTTTTTGTTTTTAAAGTTAAGTATGCTGTTACACTAAGTATATTGTGTGGAATATTCGATTTACTCCCTATTTTTGGTATAGGAGCAATATATCTTCCTTTAATAATAATTTTCTTTATATCCCATAATTATGTAGCAGCTTTAGGACTTTTGATATCTTATATAATTATTACCATAGTAAGACAAATCATAGAACCTAAAATTGTATCTACCTCACTAGGCATTCATCCTGTAGCCGTCTTAGCCTCTATATTTATAGGACTCCGAGCAAATGGTATTCTTGGAATGCTGTTTTGTATGTTTTTAGTAGTGTTCTACAATATATTGAAAAAAGTTGAAGTTTTATAGAATAGAAAACCTCCTAGATGGATAACATCCAAATAGGAGGTTTTTTATGGTAGATAAAGTTATTTTAGATTCAATGTCAAAAGATTGCACTTATAAATTAAGAGATATTATAAGCCAGTATATTATTCCCATAGCTAAATGCTCGCGTCCCATTGTTATTTTATGTATTGGTACAGACAGATCTACTGGTGACAGTTTAGGTCCACTAGTTGGAAATAAGCTTAAATTTATGGTTAGGAATGAAATTCATGTTTATGGTAGTCTAGAGTGTCCTGTACATGCCAAAAATTTATGTGAAGTAATTGATGAAATTAATTATTCTTATACCAATCCATACATTATCGCAATTGATGCCTGCCTTGGTAGTTTACAAAATGTCGGTAAAATTATTGTTGAAGAAAAACCCTTAAGCCCTGGTGCAGCAATGAATAAAGATTTACCTAAAGTGGGTGACTTAAGTATAACAGGAGTTGTAAATATATCTGGGGCTTTTGAATTTATGGTTCTTCAAAATACAAGATTATATACAGTAATGATGCTTGCTGACGCTATATCAAACGGCTTATATCACTCAATACTCAAAACTGTAGGTGGTAAAAAACTTAATTCCATTTACAATGATTGGACTATAAAGGATCTTGAAGTTTAATTTTAAAAATATTTAAAGGAATAACAAGCATGGTAGCGTACCATACTTGTTATTCCTTTTTATGTTCTTAAAGTTATTTTTAATAAGGCTGTACATATTTACACTTTAAACTAAAGATTTACACGCGAATAGTTTTTAAAAAATATTGCTATATACTCTATTACTTAGTATATATTCTATTTCATCAATAGTCTTGCTTCCACTATCTATAATTAAAGTTCCTTCTCTTCTTATATTATTTTGCATATTTAAGCTTATGAGTCCACCATTTTTGAGATTACATATAATTGCATCACAACTAATATTGTTTTCTCTATTATTTATTACAGTATGCCCTCTTTTAATTAGTTCATTTTGCAAAACAATAAGTTCCTGAGAAATACATATTATCATACTAAAAACCCCTTTGTTTTTAGTATTGCCTATACTTGATTTTTTACTACAGCAAATTCACACTTATTCTTTTGAATTCACAGCTTGTTCTAGTACTTTGCTTTCTTCCTGAGATAACTCATACCTGGATATACCATTATCTATAGGTTTAGCATAAGTGGTGCTTTCAGTTCTACCATATATACTAGTTAATATAAATCCATTCTTATTTCCATCAAGCAATGCTATAGAAAAACTTAAATCACTTCCAACATTTTCAAAAGCTTTATACCTTATAATAGAAGTTTTCTGAACACAAGTTTTCAATCGTCCATCTAATCCATCATACATTTGTTTAATATTATCATTTTCTTCTTTAACTTCATCAATTCTATCTAAATATGATATAACCACATCTTCTAAGTTTTTTTTATTTACTCCTCTCATCAATTTTTTATATTTTTTTTCTAATTTATTCAAAAATGTATATGTCATTATAATTATTACTATTAATATAAGAACAATAACTATAAGTGCTACTATTATATACACCTGTGCATTATTTGTAAAATTATATATACTCTGCATTTTAAATTACATCCTCTCCATTATGTTTCACGTGAAACATTATATATTAAAAACTTCTAGAATTCTTTCAAAATCTTCTTCTGAATAATATTCTATTTCGATTTTACCCTTGTTTTTACTTTTTGAATTTATAAAAACTTTAGTACCAAAATGACCTTCTAACTTGTTTAATACATCTTTATAATATATATTGCTTTGTTTTTCAACTACTTTTACGGTTTTTTCACTATCAAAATTTTTAACTACTCTCTCTGTTTGCCTCACATTAAGACTGTCATCAATAACCATTTGGGAAATTTCATATTGAACTTGCTTATCATTTAAACCTAATAAAGCCCTCCCATGGCCTTCAGATATTACCCTATCGATTATGTATTCTTGAACTCTTTCATCTAAGTTTAGTAATCTCATACAATTTGTTATAGCTGCTCTTGACTTCGAAACTTTTTTACTTATTTCTTCCTGAGTAAGACTAAAATCAAGTATAAGTTTCTTGTATGCTATGGCCTCTTCAATAGGATTTAAATCTTCTCTTTGAATGTTTTCTATTAATGACAACTCTAATATTTTTCTATTATCAACATTCATTATAATTGCTGGTATTTCGGCAAGTCCAATGCTTTTAGCTGCACGGAATCTTCTTTCGCCTGCTATAACTGTATATATATCGCCTTCTTTGTTAAGTATAATAGGTTGAATAACACCATGTTCTCTTATTGATTGTGCCAATTCAGATATTTTTTCAGGATCAAAACTTTTTCTTGGTTGATCTTTATTAGCTTTAATCAAATTCATTGACACTTTTAAAATAAAAGACCCATCCTCTGCTATTTCTTCTGGTATTAGCGCACCAAGACCCTTACCTAGTCCAAATTTTTTATTCAATCCTACTCATCTCCTTGTCTATCTAAAAATTCATTTGCTAACTGCGCGTAAGCTTCTGCACCCTTACATTTATCGTCATACAACATAATTGGCAGTCCGAAACTTGGAGCTTCTGCGAGTCTTATATTTCTAGGTATTGTTGTTTCATAAACTTTCTCATTAAAGTATTTCTTGACTTCTAAAACAACCTCGTTACAAAGCTTTGTTCTATTGTCGTACATACTCAAAATTACGCCTTCAATTTCTAAATTTTTATTTAAAGATTTTCTAACAAGGCTTATGGTATTAATTAATTGACCAACACCCTCTAAAGCATAAAACTCACATTGAATAGGTGTGATTACAGTATCTGAAGCGGCGAGAGCATTTATAGTTAATATCCCTAATGATGGTGGACAATCTATAAAAACAAAATCAAATTCACCTTCAATCTCTTTTAACTTTTCCTTTAACATATTCTCGCGATTGCTTCTATTTATTAGTTCCACTTCTGCACCTACAAGTTCCATTGTAGAAGGTACTACGTATAAATTGTTGATTACCTCGCATTCTTTAATAGTATCTCTTATAGATATATCTGATGTTAATAAATCATACATTGATAAATCTATCTTTTTTTTATCAAATCCAAGTCCACTTGTAGTATTACCTTGAGGATCAATATCTACCGTTAAAACTTTTTTACCTTGCATAGCTAAACAAGCACATAAGTTTATATTCGTAGTAGTTTTACCTACCCCTCCCTTTTGATTAAAAATACATATAGTTTTCATGACTACACCTACCATTCGTAATATTTTCATAAGTTAATTTTGCTATAAAATCTTTATATTCTATACAAATCATTATATATTTATGTACAACAATTTAATAGTCTTTTTTCAAAATTACTTAAAAAACATGTAAAAAAAGCGAATGTTTCACGTGAAACATTCGCTTTTTTATATGCATATTATTTTTTAGGTATTTTTATTGTAACTTCTATACTATCTTCTAATTCCTTAGATCTATATTCTGCATTTATACCATACTTATCGAACACCTGTTTAATAGTATTTATATATACTCTAGGTGCAAAAATTCCTTTTATTTTTTTCTTTCCCTCTACTGCTACTTCATCTCTAGATAGCTTTAATAATTCTTTTTCAATAAGTTGCTCTGAATGTTTAACATTAAGTGACTTATCAATAATTATTTTTAATACTTTCTTTTGAATATTTATATCAGATAATTTTAAGAGAGCTCTTGCATGTCTTTCAGTAAGTTTATTTTCTACCAAGACAATTGTTATTTCTTTATCCAATTTTAGTAATCTTAATTTATTAGCTATTGTCGATTGTTTTTTTCCTATTAATTGTGCTAACTGCTCTTGTGTGTAAGAATGATCTTGAATAAGATTATAATAAGCTACAGCCTCTTCCAAAAAATTTAAATCTTCTCTTTGCAAATTTTCTAGTAATGCAATAGCGGCAGAATCTTTATCTGTAATATCTATAATAATTACTGGAACCTGCTGGAGTCCTATTTTTTTTGCCGCTCTTAGTCTTCTCTCTCCCGCTACCAACTCATATCTTGTTTCTCCACTCTTTCTAACTGTTAGTGGTTGAATTATTCCATAAGATTTAATTGAAAGTGAAAGTTCTTCAATTGTTTCTTCATTAAAATGCTTTCTAGGCTGATAAACATTTGGTGAGATTAATTCTACAGATACATAATTTACGTTGTTTTGCATAATATACCATCCCTCAAGTTTTTTCCTTATATTAACAATTCTTTTTTTTTGTCCAATATCCTTCTTTTTTTCATTATTTCGTACGACAAATTATAACATTATAATAGTGGGTTTTTAGAAACTATACCTGCTTTTCTAGGATACTGCCTATGGGTTCCAGAAATTTTACTTATTATAATTAGATTATGTTTTAAATCACTATCTTCAATTTGTACTTTTTCTATATGCTCTATTCGTCCACCTAGTTTCCTTATTGCATTTTGTGAACACTTAATTTCCTCTTCAGCAGCTGGTCCTTTCATCGCAACAAAATATCCACCAACCTTTATATAAGGTATACAATATTCACTCAAAACTGTTAAATTAGCAACAGCCCTTGAAACTGCAACATCAAACTTTTCTCTATACTTATGCTCTTGTGCAAAATCTTCTGCTCTACCATGAATAGCGCTAATATTTTCAAGTTGTAAATCTTTAATTACCTCATTCAAAAACTTGATTCTTTTATTCAGTGAATCTAATAGGACTATATTTATGTCAGGTTTCATTATTTTCATTGGTATACCTGGAAATCCACCTCCAGTACCTATATCGATGATGTTTTTCGCATCCTTTAGGCCGTCAAACTTAAAAACTTTCATAGAATCAATGAAGTGTTTCTTTACTATGTCTTCATCTTCTTTTATAGCTGTTAAATTTATTTTCTCATTCCATTCTTTTATAAGATCTTTATATCTCATAAATTGCTGGTACTTTTTTTCATTAAAATCAAGACCAACATTGTTGCTAGCTTCATTCAATATATCGAAGTATTCCATAGTTCATCTCCTCATTTTAAGTCTATTTTGTTGCTCAAGATATATCATTAAAACCGACATATCTGCAGGTGATACTCCCGATATTCTAGAAGCTTGACCTATGCTTTCCGGTTTAATTTCACCTAGTTTTTGCATAGCTTCTATTCTTAATCCTTTTATATTATTATAGTTCATATCTTTTGATATAAATTTATTTTCAAATTTCTTAAATTGTTTAATTTGATCTAATTGCTTTTGTATATATCCTTCATATTTTGAAATAATATTAACTTGCTCTTGTATAAATTTATTTAATTTCGGTCTATCTACATCAAGCTTTGAAACTTTGTAATAATCAAGCTCTGGTCTTTTTATAAGCTCGTATAAACTAATAGGCTTTTTTAGTGGTGTAGAGCTTAAAGAAATTAAAAATTCCTCAATCTCTTTTTTGTTTGTAATTTGTAAATGTTTAATTCTATCGATTTCTTCTTCCAGTTGCATCTTCTTTTTCACAAATATATCATATCTATGTTCTTTAACAAGTCCTACGCCATATCCTATTTCAGTCAACCTTAAATCAGCGTTATCTTGCCTTAGAAGCAATCTATACTCCGCTCTTGACGTCATCATCCTATACGGTTCGTTGGTACCTTTAGTAACTAAATCATCTATTAAAACCCCTATATATGCATCTGATCTTTTTAATATTAATGGCTCTTTGTCTTGAATCGTAAGTGCAGCATTAATTCCTGCCATAAGCCCCTGAGCTGCAGCTTCTTCATATCCAGAAGAACCGTTTATTTGACCAGCAGAGAATAATCCACGAATGTTTTTAAATTCTAATGAAAGTTTTAAATCCGTTGAATATAAACAATCATATTCTATAGCATAGGCAGTTCTCATAATCTCTACATTTTCAAGTCCTGGTACTGTTTTTAACACTTTAACCTGAACATCCTCAGGAAGTGAGCTTGACATACCTTGCACATACATCTCCTCGGTAGTCTCACCTTCCGGTTCAATAAATATTTGATGCCTTTCTTTGTCCGCAAATCTCATTACTTTATCTTCAATAGAAGGGCAATATCTAGGACCAGTACTAACTATAGATCCATTGTATAGAGGAGATCTATGAATATTTTCTCTAATTACATTATGAGTAAATTCATTTGTATAAGTTAAATAGCAAGATACTTGCGCACGACGTATATCTTCACTTATAAATGAAAATGGAACTATTTCAGCATCACCGCACTGTTCCTCCATTTTAGAAAAGTCCACCGATCTTTTATTTATTCTAGCTGGAGTTCCTGTTTTAAATCTTCGAAGTCTAATTCCCGCTTCCTCTAAAGAATTAGAAAGCTCATTAGCTGGCAGAAGTCCACTAGGACCTTCATCATAATTATGCTCTCCTATTATAACATTTGATTTTAAATACGTTCCAGAAGCTATAATAATAGACTTAGCTTCAAAGTATGCTCCATTTTTAGTTAGAACACCTTTAACCTTTCCATCCGTTACATCTATAGATACTACTTCTAATTGTCTTAATTGTAAATTTTCTTGTTTTTCCAGAACGCTTTTCATTCTTTGCCCATATGCTTTTTTATCAGCTTGAGCCCTTAGTGAGAAAACAGCTGGGCCTTTAGATTTATTTAACATTCTTGATTGTATATATGTATTATCAATGTTTATTCCCATTTCGCCACCAAGAGCATCTATTTCTCTCACTAAATGTCCTTTAGCAGTTCCACCAATATTGGGGTTGCATGGCATTAGTGCCACACTATCTAAGTTCATTGCACATATTAGTGTTTTACATCCCATTCTTGCAGATGCAAGAGCGGCCTCACATCCTGCGTGACCAGCTCCAACGACTACAACGTCAAAATTCCCTGCAATATATTTCATATTAATCCCTACTTTCCTAAGCAAAATTCTGAGAATATCTTATGTATGATATCTTCTTCTAATGATTCTCCCGTAATCTCACCTAAATTCGTCCATGCATTTCGTATATCAATTGATGCCAGATCTATAGCCATAGTATATTCTAATGCTTTTATCGACGATTCTAAATTTTCTTTTGCTCTTATTAAAGCCTGTTTATGCCTATTATTTGTAACGTATATTCCTTCAGTTTTTATTTCACCATTAAAAAATAAGTCTTTAATATATTCTTTAACGTGTTCTAATCCCTCACCTGTTTTTATGGAAACATTGGTTATATATTCGGATTTAAGATTTTGTAATTCATTTATATCTATTTTACCACCCAAATCACATTTATTTAATAGCACAATATATTTTTTATCTTTAATATATTCAATAATTTGTCTATCTTCTTTTTCTAGTTCACTACTAAGATCCAAAATTAAGATAACTAAATCAGCCTCATCTATTTTTTCTTTTGATTTTTCTACTCCTATTTTTTCAACTATGTCTTGTGTTTCACGAATACCTGCAGTATCTACTATTTTAATTGGTATACCTTCAATACTTATATATTCCTCTATTGCATCCCTTGTAGTACCTGGAACGTCAGAAACAATTGCCCTTTTTTCTTTGACAAGGGCATTAAGTAGTGATGATTTTCCTACATTAGGCTTTCCAACTATAACAGTACTTAAGCCTTCTCTTAATATTTTACCTTCATCTGCAGTGCTTAAAAGAATGTCAATCTCACTTACGAGTTTAATAACATCTTCATTAACTTTATCTGCAGTTATTTCTTCCATATCCTCTTCAGGATAATCAACTGTAGCCTCTATATGTGCAATCACAGTAAGTAACTTATTTCTTATAATCTTTATTTCCCTGGAAATTGTACCTTCTGACTGCATAAGTGCTGATTTTAAACTTAACTCTGTCTTTGCTCTTATTATATCTATAACTGCCTCAGCTTCACTTAAATCAATTCTACCATTTAAAAATGCTCTTTTAGTAAATTCCCCAGGCTCTGCCATTCTTGCTCCTGCGCGTATAACTTCTTGTAAAATTATATTAGTACCAACTATGCCACCATGACAATTTATTTCAATAGTATCTTCCGCAGTAAAACTTTTAGGTCCTTTCATGTAAGAAATAATAACTTCGTCTAATCTACTTCCATTTTTATCAACAACATGACCATATCTCATAGTGTAAGGTTTTAAGTCATGAAGTCTTCTGTTTTTTTTTCCTATAAATATACTATCTACTATTTCTATGGACTTATCACCAGATACTCTGATTATAGATATACCACCCTCACCTATACTAGTTGCTATTGCAGCTATAGTATCGAATTCTTTCATTAAATACTACCTCCTAATTTTATGCGTATTAATTATTATATCTGAATAAATTCTGTAATATAATTACATCATTATAATTATTTTTATAATTTAAAAAGAAAGCCCTTAGGCTTTCTTTAAATCAACTACAACTCTTCTATAGGGTTCATCACCTTCACTAAATGTATAAATATATGAATCATTTTGAAGTGTTGAGTGTATTATTCTTCTTTCATAAGGATTCATAGGTTCAAGCTTTAATACCCTACCACTAACCCTTACCTTATAGGCAATTTTAGATGCGAGCCTTTTTAGTGTCTCTTCTCGTTTTGCTCTATAATTTTCAGTATCTAATATTACTCTTCTATACTCTTCATTATGATTTTTATTTATAACTAAGCTTACAATATATTGAAGGGAATCTAAAGTCTCACCTCTATATCCTATTAATAGTCCCATATTAGGTCCAATTAAGCTGATTCTTATTTCATTATTTACTTCTTTAAGTGATATTTCTGCTTTCATATTCATAGCATTAAGTACATCTGTAAGGAAAATTTTCGCTTCAGATAGAATATCTCTTTTTACTGAAACTCTAATCTTAGCAGGTTTTACACCTATAATGTTTAAAAACCCTCTGCTACCTTCATCTGTAATTTCCACTTCTATTTTATCTCTTGTAAGTTTAAGCTCAGTCAATGCAACATTAATTGCATCCTCTACAGTTTTTCCCATCATTTCTATAACCTTCATATTGTACTACACCCGCCTTTCTAAATATAAAATTAGGCACTTGTGTTAAATCTCTTTTTTTGAAGCTTCCAATTTATTTATAGCTAAAGTTTGAATTACTTGTAGTATGTTATTTAATACCCAATATAATACTAATGCACCTGGAAAGTTAAGACTCATAAATCCCATAAAAATAGCCATTACAACATTCATTGTTGAAGTTTGCTTAGATTTACCTTCATCTCCTGATGTTTTTGGTTGCATAAGTTTTGATGAAAAATATGTAGTTACCATAGATAGTACTGGTAATATATATAGAGGGTCTTTTAATGTTAAATCCTTCATCCATAAGAAACCAGCACCATTCATATCTAAGTTTCTAAACACATAAAACATAGCAAATAAAATAGGCATTTGAATAAGCATTGGCAAACATCCGCCCATTGGATTTACTCCATTTTCTTTATAAAGTTTCATAACCTCTTGTTGCGATTTTTGAGGATCACTTTTATATTTTGCTTGAACCTTCTTAACTTCTGGTCCAATCGCACCCATTTTAGCAGTTGATTTTGTTTGTTTAATACTTAATGGTAACAATAATACCCTTATTAAGATTGTAAAAATAATTATTGCGAGTCCAAATGATATATCATCATTTGGTATAATTCCATTTATTCCACCTTGTATAATGAAAAATAGCTTTTCAAGTGGAACAGTTATAAAATCAAAATTCAAAAATAAAACCTCCTAAGTGCTTATTTAACTGGATCAAACCCACCCTTATTAAAAGGATGACATTTGAGTATTCTCCTTATTCCCATAATAGAGCCTTTTATTGCCCCATATTTTTCAATAGCTTCTAATGTATACTGAGAACATGTAGGGTAAAATATACAACAAGGCCTCTTAAAAGGTGATATATATTTTCTATAAAGTTTAATGCCCAGTATAAATATTTTTTTCATTATTAAACAAACCTGCCTTCTTAAGCAAATTTTTTAGTGCACTCTCTATTTCTTTATAATTTTTAGAATTAGAAGGATTTCTTGCAATGAAAACTAAATCATAACTCGTCTTTAATCCTTCATTGTTAAGCCTATAGCTTTCTGAAATAAGTCTTTTAACTCTACCTCTAATTACACTATTTCCAACTTTTTTGCTCACGGATATTCCAAATCTATTAATATCTCTACCATTCTTATAAATGTATAAAACCAATGATAGATTAGAAAAAGATTTTCCTCTCCTATATACTGTTCTAAATTCAGTATTCTTTCTAATTCTGTATTTCTTCACGTTAATGTTCAAATTAGCCGCCCTCTTTTCCGCAAATTGCAGAAAAAGGCCACATTAGCGGCCCTTATGCTGTCAATCTTTTTCTACCCTTTTGTCTTCTTATTCTAAGGATGTTTCTGCCTGAAGCTGTTTTCATTCTCTTTCTGAATCCGTGTTCTTTCTTTCTTTGTCTCTTTTTTGGTTGGTAAGTCATGAACATATCTACTACACCCCCTTGATTTAAATCTCAAATCATAGCAATCACATTACAATCGCATATTTTTGGTTTTACTATTAGATTATATATTCATAGCCTTGTAATGTCAAGATAAGCATTTTAATTGTTATTGTTGATATTTTTTATATTAATATATTTTTTTGTGGATAACTTCTTGAACACCTTGGTTTTTTTTGATATTATATAACAATGAACTGTGAATAACCTATATAAAAATAAAGTTATTCACAAGTTGTGGACAAAATTGTGAATAACTACTACAATATTGTATAAAACTTATACTTATTTATCTATTTTTAGCTATTTAAGTAGATTTATTCGTTATTTAATATGTTGATATGTTTTTTTTTATATTGTTAGTAATTTAAGTTATATTAGAAATGTTAACACAGTTATTAACATGTGTATATTTTTAATGTTACTTATTAACAAGCAATAAGTTATAATTTTAATGTTTATAACTTTGTTTATATTTTGTTTGCTGTTTTATAAATTTTTTTTTTACTTGACTGGAGGATAGATAATGAGCACCCAAATTAAAGATATCTGGGAAAAAACCTTAAATATTGTAAAAGGTGAACTTACAGAAGTTAGTTTTAATACTTGGATTAAAAGTATAGAACCTATGGCCTTAGACAATAATACTTTTAAATTAGGTGTTCCTAATAATTTTACCAAAGACATTCTAGAAAATAGATATAAAGATTTGATAATGAATGCTGTAAAATTACTTACATCTAA
>NZ_JBNMNU010000103.1:0-15614 GCF_051278035.1 Clostridium sp. | reverse complement strand
TAACACTGAAAGTGTTTTTAGTGATGAAGATTCAATTATGCTATGTTTCTTAAACCTATTTGGACTAGATATTACAATACTTACTCCTACTGGCTACAATAACATAGAAGGAAAAATTAATGAGAAATTTTATGATATTCATAAATTAGAACAAGTAGAGTTCAATTTACCCCTACCTAATTTTGACGATGAGAAAAAATACACTAAAGAAAAAGGGAAAGGTTTTTTATCTAATATTTTTAATTTTAAATAGTTAAGCACTAAATATAAATAGCAAGTCAGTAAATATCATACTGACTTGTTATTTTCAATTACTCTGTGGTCTCTATTCCGTAATTATTACACAGCGCTTCAAGTCCTCCTCTAAATCCACTACCTATACAATTAATCTTCCATTCATTTTTATATCTATATATCTCCGCTACTACCATAGCCGTTTCTATAGATAATTTTTCATCAAATTTATAACTCAAAATTTCTTGTTTTGTGTTACTATCTATAATTCTAAAATATCCCTCAGATAATTGTCCAAGATTTTGAAGCCTTTCTTTTGCTTCATATATAGTTGTGGTAAACGCTAATTTTTCAATGTCTTCCGGTATTAGATTTAAATCTAACTGAATACACTCATCATAAGCATCTTTAAGTGTAGTATTATGATCTTGCTTAATAACTACTCCACCACAATTACTGTTAGTGTTTTCATAAAATATAAAATCTTTTTCTGTTGTTGTGCCTCTTGCGTCTACCATAAATACAGATGCATCTAAATCAAATTCATTATTTCCATTTTTCAATATATTAAAATCTAATGCTACTATTAATTTCGAAAGATTTTTTGCATTTTCATTTATGTTAAGTTTTTGCCCTTTTTTAAGATTAATGCTAGTTGTTACATCGACAATTTTTCTTTTTTCAATTTTTTTATTTGGTTTTAATGCAGCATTTGTTTTGTCCTCAATATTGCTATTAGTTTGTGCATTCTTTGTACACTCATTAGTATGCACGTTCGTGTTCCCTTTTGCTCCCATTACTACTTTAGAATTGTTTTCTGGTCTAATACTGGTCTCAACAAACAAATTTCCATACTGTTTCTTTTGTGATGTTATGTTTTTATTACTACTATCTACACTTATAGCCAAAGCAGATACCTCCTAATCTATTGAAACTTTAACTCCTGAAGGTCTTTCAAAAGGTTGAATAATTACAGTTTCTCCCTTAGTATTAAATTCTAACATATATGATTCACCAGATGTTTGCCCAAGAAAAGTTTTCCAACTTACATCCGCTTTAAACTGAGGGTCAGAGCCTGTCCAACACACCACTGCATCAGGATCTACTACGCAGGGGGTTTGTAGAATAATCGGATTTCCGTTTGTAGTTATTACCACCTCAGCATTATTTCCTATGGCTGTTAAATTTGATGTAAACATGCCCTTTTGAGATATTACCCCTGAACCCATAAACCTAATGCCATATTTACAGTCTTCAGTGAAAGCAAGTAAATTCTCCCCTTCAACTCCTATACTCTGGCCCGAGCCTAGCGTGATTATACTAATATGTTGTGCTCTGTTTGCCATATAATAACTACCTGTACCTTTTACTTTCATTATAGGAACATTCTCTCCTGTAACCTTTCTAGCGGCTAAGTTCATAACAGATTTAAATATACTTCCAGTGTTATTTGTATCCAGTAATACTTTTTCGGAAGTAAAGCTACCTTTGTACGCCACCATAGCACCTAATTTCGCAAAAAATTGACCGTCTCCTTCAGCGACACAAGTAAGCTCTTGGTGATTTTTAAAATTAAACATACCTATTAACCCCTTTCATATTTATAATGCATTTAAATCGACATCATATAGTCTTCTTATAAATTTTAAAATTCTATGTATAAAGTATATCATTATTTTGTTAATTATGTGTTAATAGATATAGTGGGCATGTTTAGCACTGAATCTTAACTACAAAAATGTAATCCGTGTTATAATATGTTAAATATATACTATTAAAAAGTTCAACTATCTAAGGGGGTAATATGAAATACTTGAAAATGTTTGGAAAAATAGTTTTATACTTTATGGTTTATATACTTACTACATTTGTATGTACATTTATATATGCAATTATTTATGGAATATCAAATTTAGGTAACTTAAATGCAGTTTCATTCAACGCAGCAATATTGAAAAATGTATTTACGTTAACTGCTGCTGCAGCAATCATAACTTTTGGAATTTATGTGCTAATGTTTAGAAAGAAAGAAATCAACCTATTTCACAGGTGTAAACTCAAAAAAATAAATTTTGAAATCTCTTTAATAATAGCATTATCTTCTTTAGGCCTATCATTATTCTCCAGCAGTTTGGTAAATATACTTATAAATATATTTCCAAGTTATAATGAAGCAAGTGCAGCTATAGAATCAAATATGAGCTCTGTATTAGGTGTTATTTCGGTTGTTTTAATTATACCTATATTAGAAGAAGTTTTATTTAGAGGGTTAATATATAATGAATTAAAAACCCACTTAAATATAGTTATAGCTATAATTCTTCAGAGTCTCATATTCGCTATAGCACATGGAAATATGCTTCAGGGGATTTATGCATTCATTATGGGGGCAGTAGTAGCTATAATATATGATAAAACCGGATCAATCTTTGCTCCTATATTATTTCACGTAATGTATAATTTATTAGGTTCTATTATACTACCAATTATATTAAGCGGTGCTAATGGTTATTATCTAGCGATTCTAATTGTTGGAGCAATTATAACCACATTATCATTAATTATTCTATTCAAAAATAATACTAAAAAAATAACTAATGATACTCTTTATACTCAAATTTAATGTGCAATAAAATAAATAATTATAGTCTCTGATATATAAAGAAGGTAAAGCCCAATGTGCTTTACCTTTTTTATTTTAAATACCTTATTCAATATTCAGTAACCCCTGTGTTAATATGTAATTAAGTATACAACTATGCTATAATGATATATTACAGTTAGTATTTATTTTTTTATATACTGATTAATTTAATAAATGGAGAATAATATGGAGAATAATTATGCGATATTTTAGTTATATTAATAATTCACAAGATATATTTTATATGAATCCTTCCTCGTATGGCTTATATTCTTCAAAAGAAGAACTCTCCTATGCATTAGGAGCATGTTTGTATATGCCAGCTACAAGGAAAGATTTACTAAAGGATATCATTTCTTGTAAGAGCTCAGGTACTCACACTATCACTATATGTATGGAAGATTCCATATCCTCAAGTCAAGTTGTACAAGCTGGAAATAACATTATTGATCTCTTTAGGAGTATAGACCTTCGTTTGAAAGATAACGATTCTTTTATTGATAGTCTACCTCTTATTTTTATTAGAGTTAGAAACATTGATCAACTTTATAAGTTACTAAATGAATCTTCTTTGATAGGCCTTTGTGGTTTTGTATTTCCTAAGTTTGATGCTGAGATTGGAGAAAAATATTTGTATGCACTAAAAGAATATAATAAATCCAATAAAAGGACTCTATACGCAATGCCAATACTCGAAAGTCCTGGCATAATTTATAAGGAAACCCGAATAGATGAGCTTAATAAGATAAAACATATAATAGATTATTATAGTGAATATGTTTTAAACATTAGACTTGGTGGCACAGATTTCTCTGGCATTTTTGGCCTTCGGCGAGGTAGAGAATATACCATATATGACTTAGCTGTAGTAAAAGACTGTATAACTGATATAATTAACTTCTTTAGAATAGATGGTTATGTTATCTCTGGAGTAGTTTATGAATATTATAGTAAAGTTTTAGATTTTCACAATAATATTCTTATTAATGAGACTCTTTTAGATAGAACTAATGGTTTAACTGGTAAAACCGTCATACATCCCACTCAAGTAAACGTAGTAAATTCTATTATGGTGGTTTCTAAAGAAAATTATATAGATGCATATAATATTATTAATTCCTCACTTGATGGCGTAATAAAAAGCAATTACGCAAATAAAATGAATGAAATAAAACCACATGAAAAATGGGCAAAAGAAATATTACTAAAAGCTAAAATAATGGGGGTATATGAAGATGGAAAATCTTACAGAGACTTATTGCAATGCACCAATTCATTATAATATAGATAACAGTCTACAAATTTCACTTAACATTAATGAAAATAAGTGTAATATTCCTGCTTCAAGCCTTTTTACTATGTCAGCTAGAGAAAATAAAAAGAGAGATTTTTTGTTTGTAAGTAAGGTTATTGGAAAACATATGCCAATGATTCCGGATACCCTTGAAATTATTGGTGATATTTTAGCCCGTCTTTGGATTAATGAAAGAGAAGAAGAAGCGAATTATCCCACTACTGAATTAGTACGTAAACTTGTTTCCTCAGATATATCTCATAACAAAGGTAATTTAAACATTGAAACTTTACATAATAATGCAAAAGAACCTATAAAGCTTGCGAATAAAACTCTTTTTATAGGTTTTGCAGAAACTGCTACAGGTCTTGCTCAAGCAGTATTTCAAAATTTCTCAAATGCTTCATATATTCATACTACACGTGAAAAAATAACTTCTATAAATCCAGCGCTGTTTTTTAACGAAGAACATTCTCACGCTGTTGAGCACTCTCTTTTTCCATTTAATAGTGACTTTTTTAACGAGTTTGAGGATATAGTTTTAGTAGACGATGAACTTACAACAGGCAAATCTGCATTAAATTTAATAAAATGTCTTCCCGGGAAATATTTTGGAATTTTATCTATTCTAGACTGGCGCGATGCTACTAGCCATAAAATCTTTGAAGACGACGAAAATAGTAGTGTTAGAGTATGTTCCCTTTTAAAAGGAGATATTAAATGTAGTAAATCAAAAAATATTGTTAGCGATGATATAATTATACCATCGCCATCTGCTAACTTAATTCCATTCAAAGAACACGTTTTTAAAATAACCGAAAGTATTGACGGTTATTCCAAACACACGGGTAGATTTGGAATTAATTCAGAAGATAATGATGGGATTCTCAAAGAAATTAAATCCATAGCTAATATTTTAAAAAAAGATAGAACTGCAGGCAATTGTCTTTGCATAGGAACTGGAGAGTTTATATATTTTCCTTGTAGTATAAGCGCGATGCTAGGAGATAACGTATATTTTCAATCAACTACAAGAAGCCCTGTCCACGCTAGAAACATAGATTGTTATGGTAACAAAAACAAGGTTGCTTTTCAAAGCCCTGAGGATGAAACTATAACTAACTACATTTACAATATACCTGATAATTTCTATGAGCAAGTATTTTTTCTGTCTGAAAAACCTTTAACCAAAGATAAAAAAGAAGAGTTAAATAGAATTTTTACTTGCTTTCATATAAAATCTATAATATTCGTATGCTGGAAAGGCTAATACAAAAAAGAGGTGTAAATAAATGAATCAACGTACTTTTTCGGGAAGCTACTCCAAGGAAGATGTTATATTTCTTCTTAAAGACATCTCAAACCTTATAGTAGAACAAGATAATGAATTTAGAGAAACTGCTATACAAAGTGGAACCCATTATTCTGAAATGTTACCAATAGAATATACTCCTTCAAAAGAATATATGGATATTTTCTACAGTACCCTACAAGGTTCAAAAATTAAGCTAGCTACTCTAGTGGCTATATTAACGGATAAAATTATAGCTGCAAGAGATGAAAACATTGTTTTGGTCTCCCTTGCTAGAGCCGGAACTCCAATTGGAATATTAATTAAACGATATATGCAATTTAAGTACAACGTGTCTCCTGCTCATTACGGTATTTCTATAATACGTGATAAAGGTATAGATAAAAATGCACTTATGCATATATTTAAGAATCACCACTCTTCAGATATACAATTCATTGATGGGTGGACAGGCAAAGGTGTTATTCAACATACATTAACAAAAGCTTGCAAAGAACTCTATGAAGATTTTAATATAACGTTAAATTCTAACTTAGCAGTCTTATCTGACCCCGCTTATTGCACTCTTATTTATGGCACAAGAGAAGATTTTTTAATTCCAAGTGCTTGTCTTAATTCTACAGTATCAGGTCTTGTAAGTAGGACTGTACTTAACGATAAGTATATCGGCAAAGATGATTTTCATGGTGCTAAGTTCTATAGTGAACTCGCGCCTGTAGATGTTTCTAATTTCTATATAGATGAAATATGTGACTGCTTTAAGGATATAGATGAGAAATATTTATCTTCACTTGTAAATACGGAAAACGCTTCTGAAGTTGCTACAGATATAGATTTCACTTCTACTTCTTTAAACTGCAAAGGGCTTAAAGATATACAAAGTATTAAAGAGAAATTTAACATTAATAATATTAATCTTATAAAACCAGGAATTGGAGAAACCACAAGGGTACTTCTCAGGCGTATTCCTTGGAAAATATTAATTGACTCCTTTAATAATCCTAATTTAAAACATATACTAAAGCTGGCGGAGGAAAAGAGCATTCCCGTAGAAATATATACAGATATGTGCTACTCCTGCTGTGGCATTATTAAATCAAAAGAAAAAGAAGATATATAATCAATCAGTGTACAAGCAAGTATACTAGATATCGTTAGGATGTGTTTATATGATATTTGCCTCAGACCTTGATAGTACGCTTATATATTCTACAAGATATTGTCACACAATAAATTCAGATAAGCTTTTTCCAGTAGACTTTTATAATAATAACAATTGCAGCTTTATCACCAGTTCCATTCAACATAAACTAGAACATATAAATGAAAGTATGCTTTTTATACCTGTTACCACAAGATCTCCTGATCAATATAAGCGGATGAAATACTTTTATAATGTAATAAAACCTAAATATGCTATTGTGGCCAATGGCGGTATAATACTTAAGGATGGAATAGAACTTAAAGGTTGGTCAGACATAAGTTCTACTAACCTTAAAGGATTGGTATCTGTTAAAGATATGATAGAATTGTGCAGTTTTTTCTTACAAATGAATTTTGTGAATTCATATAAAACCTGTGAAGATTTGTTTATATATTCTATTATAAATGAGGACAAACTTGCTAATGATATTTCTAAAGGACATATAGATTTAAATTATCTTGAAGTATTGCGCTCATTTTGCGCAGAATATAATTATAGCGTATCAACACAAGGTAAGAAGGTATATATCGTACCAAATTGTATAAATAAATATGACCCTATAAAATATATAATGAAGCTCGAAAATATAAGTACCTTGTTATCTGCTGGAGATTCTCTACTGGACTACCCATTAATAAAAAATTCAACTTATGGTATAATTCCTGCGCATGGAGAATTGTTACGCAGCCCTCCTGTAGAAACCTTTTCTGACACTGTCTACATTACAAAGGAATCTGGTATATATGCGGGTGAAGAAATCTTAGATATTGTACATCAAAAGTTTCACGAAATTAAGGATATTACACAACATGAATGCATTTCTATTTAAATTAATTTTAAGTATATAACTTTTAAACATTAAAAATTCACATTGTTGATTAAAATCAACAATGTGAATTTTTTTAAGCTGCTATTTATCCTTCTGATTCTTATCCGATTTCTTCATGTTGCTTTGTGAAAGTTTTCATAATTAATTTTACAATTTCATTCACTACTATTACAAGTGAAGATAAAACAATTATCTTTATCCACATAGTAATACTAAGTGGCACTGCATTAAAGAATTTTCCGAATACTTCCGTTACAAATATTTGTGTTACTGCCGTAGCCGCAATTATCTTTAAAAATATAGTATTTTTTGTAAGACTCGGAAAAATACTATCCGTTCCAAATTCTCTGCAGTTAAAAGCATTAAATAATGCACTAAAAGCAAATAATGCAAATAATACTGTCTGCATTTCATTTGGTCCTGTAACCCCTTTTTGAGGGAAACCAGTTCCTAATATGTCAAATTGCATCTGGATCATAAGAACACATGTTATATATAGTGCATTGGAAATCATACTCTTCATCATTTGTTTAGTTATAATACTGGCATTTCTATTTGTAGGTTTTCTGTTTAAAACAGCATCTCTTACTGGCTCTAGTCCAAGCGATAGTGCTGGTGGACCATCCATTATAATATTTACCCACAATAGTTGTATTGTAGTGAATGGCATTTGGAAATCTAGTACTACAGATAAAATTGCTGTTAAGAAAGCAATAATATTTACTGTTATCTGGAATTGAATAAACCTTTGGAAGTTTTCATAAATACCTCTTCCCCATTTAATTCCTTTTACAATAGTACCAAAACTATCATCTGTTAATATTATATCTGCTGCATTTTTACTAACTTCAGTTCCAGCTATACCCATAGCTATTCCTACATCTGCTTTTGTAAGAGCTGGGGCATCATTTATTCCATCTCCTGTTACAGCAACTACTTCTCCATTCTTTTGAAGTGCTTCAACTATTCTCATTTTTGTATTTGGTTTTGAACGTGCTACTATTGAAATAGTAGTTATTTCTTGTCTAAGCTCCTCCTCAGATAATGTATCTATATAAGTAGCCTCAACTGCCCTATGTTTACCGTTAAGTAAGCCTAATTCTTCGCCAATTGCAATAGCTGTATTAATGTTATCTCCTGTAAGCATTTTTGTAGTAACCCCTGCTTTTCTAGCAGTTTCAATGGCTTCTTTAACATCAAGTCTTAGAGGATCTCTTATTCCTACGAATCCTGTAAATACTAAATCATCATGCAAAGTGCCCTGCTCAGATGCAATTGCTACCTCTTCACTTATATTTCCATAAGCAAATCCAAGTACTCGCATAGATTTTTTCTGAAGTATTTCAATTTCGTCTAATATTTCTTTTCTTCTAGCTGCATTTAACTCTTTCTCAACGCAATTAATATGTTCATATTTACATAACTCTAGAATGATTTCTGGGGCTCCCTTTGTTAAAACTGTGGAACCTTCTTCTTCTTCGATAACAGTACTCATTCTCTTGTTCTTTGAACTAAATGGAATTTGATGAGCTATGGTTGCATTTTCTCTTTGTTGTACATAATCGCAAGCATCATTGTATAAAAGAAGAGCACATTCTGTTGCACTACCTAAATATTTAACTTCTGAATCATCCTTTTCAATATCTGCTGTTGAATTTACAAGACAGTTATCTATAAAATAGTTATTACTATCGCTTAATTCATCTCTTTCTCTGAATTTACCATTCAAATAAACCTTTTCTACAGTCATCCTATTTTGAGTAAGTGTACCTGTTTTATCTGAGCATATTACACTTACAGAACCTATTGTTTCGCAGGCTTCCTTTTTAGTAACAAGAGCATTTATCTTGGCCATCTTTTGCATAGTTATTGCAAGTGTCATATTTATCATTGTTGGAAGTCCTTCTGGAACAGCTGCTACAATTAGTGCAACACATACTACAAAAGCAGTTTTTATTGGTCCAACAGACTCTAAAAATGCAAATACACCACTAGTGTCTGGTGATATAGTTTTAGCTAAAACCATCTTTACAATCATAACTATAAATAATACAGCAGCTATAGCACTTGATACTTTTGAAATCTTTCCACCTAAATCTCCTAGCTTTGCTTGGAGCGGTGTCTGCAAATCACTTTCCACAAGATTTCTAGCTATTTCACCCATTTCAGATTTATCCCCTGTAGATGTAACTACAAAGCTGGCTCTACCGTAGGCAACGAGTGTTCCACCAAAAACCATATTCAGCTGCTTTGCAGGAATTGGATCTTGTACAATATTTTTATCTTTACCTTTTATATTTTCCATTTCTATTATAGTTTCTGCTTCTTTGCTTACGTCTTCTGATTCTCCTGTAAGCATATCTTCTCTAGTCATTAAATCTATAGTATTTACAAGTCTTCCATCTGCTGGAACCATATCCCCTGTCTCAATTGAAACTATATCTCCAGGTACTAAATCAATTTTATTTACTTGGACTATCTTCCCATTACGTAATACTTTTACCTCTATATTTTCTGTCATTTTTGAAAGTGCATCTGCTGCCTTTTGTGATTTTCCTTCTGTAAATATTCCTATACTAATTCCTATAGCTACCGCACATACTATACCAATAGCATCTGCAAACTCCCCTACTAATGCACTTATTAAAGCTGCGACTAAAAGTATTAACATCATAGGCTCAATTATTGCTTCTTTAACACTGTCCCAGATAGAACCTTTCTCTTGTTTAGTAAATTCATTAGTACCATACTCCTCTAGCCTCTCTTTAACTTGTGAACTAGATAAGCCCTTACTACTATCAACCTTAAGCTCACCTAAGACTTTTGAGCTTTCTTCATTAAAGTATTTCATATTAACCACCCTTCTATGACTTTTGTAATTTTCTTTTACAATAAAATATAGAAAATGATAACTTATCATTTTCTATATCATTAATCTATTGATATTTTTTTATCATTTCACCTAATCCAGATGAAGAATCCCCTTCTCCTACGGCCATAAATTTCCATTCACCACTGTTACGATAAAGTTCACCGGCAAATAGACCGGTTTTACCAGAATACTCATCTGTTAAATTAAATTTAAATATTTCTTTATTATCCGTAATATTTACTAAACGTATGTAAGCATTTTGTATCATTCCAAAATGTTGTTTACGCTGAGCCGCAGCATATATATTAACAACAAAAACTAGCTTGACTATATTTTGAGGCAAACTTGATAAATCAACCATAATTTGCTCATCGTCACCATCTCCAGCTCCAGTAAGATTATCTCCCATATGTTGAATGCTTCCACATTTACTTTTTAGATTACCAAAATAGACTAAGTTTTCTTTACCTTTTAGTTTATCTTTTTCATCTAACATAAGTACTGACGCATCACAATCTATTTCTGCTTGCTTGCCTCCAAATAGTCCTCCAAGAAGTCCCTTAGATGATTGCTGTACAGCATCCCATCCAAGACCTACCATTGTTTTTTTTAAGCCTGGATTTTCTTTTGTTAAGCTAATTCTTTGACCCTTTTGTAAATTTATACCCATTTCTCACATCTCCTTCAAATATCTAGTGTAATTACTCCACTAATTAATTCAAAATATCATATTACTTTATGCATCAAGACCATAGTTTTTACAAAGTGCTGATAGGCCACCTTGAAAACCGCTTCCTGTTGCACTAAATTTCCATTCATCATTATTACGATATATTTCACAGAAAACTAATGCAGTTTCAACTGAAAAATCTTCTGATAAATCGTACCTTAAAACTTCTTCATTAGTATCTTCATTTACTACTCTAACAAAAGCATTCGAAACCTGACCAAAGTTTTGCTGACGAGCTACTGCATCATGTATGGTTACTGTAATTGCTATTCTATCTATATCTGAAGGTATTTTAGAAAATTCTATGATTAATTGTTCATCGTCTCCTTCACCTTCTCCAGTTAAATTATCCCCAGTGTGTGTAACCGCTCCTGATGTATGAACTAAATTATTATAAAATATGAAATCTAGATCATTATTTGTCTTTCCATTTGCACCTACTAGAAAGGCTGAAGCATCTAAATCAAAATCTCCACCGCCTGAATATTTATTTGTATCCCAACCCAGACCTATAATTGCCTTCTTTAAACTAGGGTTGCTTTTAGTTAAATCAATTTTTTGTCCTTTATTTAAATTAATTGTCATAATAATTCCTCCTTAATTTTTAGTTTACACTAATTCCAAAGTTGCTACAAAGTGCATTTAGTCCACCCTCAAATCCACTTCCAACTGCACTAAACTTCCACTCACCACTGTTACGATACAATTCAGCTACTACAACTGCAGTTTCAATACTATAATCTTCACTTAAATCATATCTAATTAATTCTTCATTGCTATTTTCGTTTAAAATTCTTATAAAGGCATTAGATACTTGTCCAAAATTCTGACTTCTCTCCACCGCTTCATGAATAGTTACAGTAAAGTTAATTTTTTCAACAGATGCTGGCACTTTGTTTAGTTCAATTCTAATTTGTTCATCATCGCCCTCACCCTCACCAGTTTTATTATCTCCTAAATGTGTTACAGATTCAGACGAATCCTTTGGGTTATTATAAAAAATAAAATCATTATCAGATAATACTTTTCCATTTGCGCCTACTAAGAAAGCTGCTGCGTCCAAATCAAATGCTGCTCCCCCATCATACTTATTAGTGTCCCACCCAAGCCCAACAATAACGTTAGTAAGACCAGGATTAGTTTTAGTTAAATCTACCTTTTGTCCTTTTTTTAAACTAATTGCCATGATACATTCCTCCTAAGATGCCACTAAAGTGGCTATATTAAACTTTTATAGTATATTATATAGTGCTCAAATAATTGATTTTGATTACTAAATGTCTATTATTAATTATTTCCAAAAATTCAGACAATAATCATTTTATACTTACATTTTTAAAAAAGCTTTACTCTAGTTTGAATTATATAGCATAATCAAACTCCAATAAAGCAACAATCATTATTATCAGTATAACATGTTTTTACACTAAACACTAGGTTGAGTAGTTAATTATCACTTACTTTTATGTATATTTTTAGTGAACAATTTTAAAATAGCAAATTTAAAATTGCAGATAAACAATCTATATTGAAAACAATTTACTGCTATTTTTATTTCAATATATTATAGTGTTACTTAAATAATACATATTATATTGTATAATAATAATAAAGGATGGATGTGTTAGCTTGAATTTACCAACTATTAAAAACCTTTTAAAAGATGATCATAAACCTAAATTTATGGCATTAGACTTCATAAGATATATTGGACCAGGCCTTCTTGTTACTGTAGGTTTCATAGACCCTGGTAACTGGCCCGCAAATGTCGCCGCTGGCGCCAGTTATGGCTATACTCTACTTTGGATGGTAACCCTTTCAACTATTATGCTAATTGTTCTTCAGCATAATGCGGCCCATCTTGGAATTGCTACAGGTAATTGTATAGCAGAAGCATCTACTTCCACTTTAAACCCGAAATTAAACAAATTTGTGCTTGGATCAGCTGTTATAGCTGCAGTTTCTACCGCCCTTGCAGAACTCCTTGGTGGTGCTATTGCTTTAAACATGTTATTTGGCATACCTATAAAACTAGGGACCGTCTTAGTTTTAATTTTAATTTCATGGATGTTATTTACAAATTCCTATAAAAAGCTAGAAAAATGGATTATTGGATTTGTTTCTATAATACGAATATCCTTTATTTACGAATTATGTCTTGTGCATATAGAATGGGGAAAAGCCATGATAAGCTGGGTTAAACCTTCTTTTCCTACAGGCTCTATTCCAATAATAATGAGTGTACTAGGTGCCGTTGTAATGCCGCATAATTTATTTTTACATTCGGAGATAATTCAAAGTCGTCAATGGAATCTAAAGGATGAAACTATTATTAAAAAACAATTGAAGTATGAATTTATGGATACATTTTTTTCAATGATCATAGGGTGGGCAATAAATAGTGCTATGATACTTATTGCTGCTGCTACTTTCTTTACACAAAAAATTAACGTTACTGAACTTAGTCAGGCTCAACAAATGCTCACTCCCTTACTTGGAAATACAGCATCCGTGGTTTTTGCTTTAGCTCTACTATTTGCTGGAATTGCCTCCTCAGTTACTGCAGGTATGGCTGGTGGGAGTATTTTTGCAGGAATATTTGGTGAACCTTATGACATTAATAATATACATACTAAAATTGGAGTAGGAATTACTTTAGTTGGCGCTGCCATAATTATATTTTTTATATCACAACCTTTTAAAGGTCTAATCTACTCACAAATGCTCTTAAGTATACAACTACCTATAACTATATTTCTTCAAATATATTTAACTTCTTCTAAAAATGTTATGGGCAAGTATGCAAACTCTAGATTTGATAAAATTGCTCTTTGGATTATTGGATTAATTGTAACTGCACTTTACATAATTCTATTACTAAGCTATATATTATAAATTTACTAATATAAACAAAGGAATTGGGCTGAATATACTGCCCAATTCCTTTATTGTTGTTTCCAAAATTATGTTGTTTTGTAATGAGGAAAAGCTCTATAGAACGAGACCCTTGAGCTTTTATTCCTTATCATCGTTTTCTAGTGTATTTTCCTGAAAGCTGTCTCCTAATTTAAATTTCTCCTCTTCCTCTTTATTAGGTAAAGTTTCCACATAAATGCTTGTGCTTGGAAACGCCATTGAAACTCCTAATTGCTCTAAAATTTCAATTATTTTAAAATTAATATCTTCTTTTATTTTTAAATATTCTCTTAGTTCTGTTGCATCAGCGAAAAAATATATAAAAATATCTAAACTACTAGCGTTAAATTTATCAAATCTAACAAAAATAGTCTCCTTGTTAACCTGTGGATGGTTAACTATCATATTTCTAATATTGTCTACACAACTCTTCAATTTGTCCCTAGAAGTTCCATAAGTTACTCCTAAATTAAAATATATTCTTCTTTTACCTCTTCTACTAAAATTAGTTAAAGGTTCATTAGCTAATTTTGAATTAGGCATTGTTATTATCGCTTCATCAAAAGTTCTTATTTTAGTAATTCTAAAAGAGATACTTTCTATAGTTCCTTCTAAATTATCAATGCTAACCCAGTCGCCAATAGTGAAAGGCTTATCTAATATTATAAAAATACCTGCAATAATATTCGCTGCTGCATCTTTAGCTGCTAGTGCAAATGCCAAACCTCCTAGTCCAAGCCCTGTAATGAATCCTTGAATAGGAATTGACCATATGTTAGCAATTACATTGATAGCTAATGCTATTAATGTAAACCTTAATATTTTTGAAATAAAAGGAAATAATATTTTGTCCACCTTTATATCATATGCTCTATGCATTTTTTCAAATAGTAAAGAAGATTCTTCAGTAAGATTATATAATCCCCAAGAAATTAAAATTACAACAACAGAACTAAAAACCTTATCTATTGTAGGTATATTAATTATATTATATGCCATAGTTAGTATTTTAAAGGCAAAATAAAATCCTAAAATACCAAAAAAATTAGTTACAGGTTTCTCAAATGCAGATACTATTTTTGTATCTGCATCAAATCTTGTTTTATCAGCAAGTCTTAATATTATTTTAAATACATATTTTGCAAATATTTTTTTTAATAATGCAAATAATGCAAAAACTCCAATAGCTATTCCTACATATTTAAATTTATAGTATATGAAATTATTTAAAATATCGTTTTCCGTGAAAAAATCTAATATCGATTGGAACAAAAAATCACACTCCTTTTTTCTTATGTGTATATATCATTCTAATCTAAATCACGTATTTTCTCAATGTATTATGTAAAAAAATAAATTCTTATTAATATATTCACAAATAAAAAAAGCACTTCATAAAGAAGTGCTTTTTTTGGTGGCTTACCGGGGAATCGAACCCCGGACACCATGATTAAAAGTCATGTGCTCTACCAACTGAGCTAGTAAACCATGTTTACCTGGCGACAACCTACTCTCCCACAAGGTCACCCTTGCAGTACCATTGGCGCATTGAAGCTTAACCTACCTGTTCGGTATGGGA
>NZ_JBNMNU010000102.1:0-15635 GCF_051278035.1 Clostridium sp. | reverse complement strand
GATATAGAAGTTTCAAGTACTATAATTTTTTTAGGAAAAACTGTATAGAAACATGAGAGAGTTGAAATGATAAATTGCTGATAATCAGCATGAGTGCCCCAGTTTTTAAGCATAAAATAATCCTCCTTTGAAAACATGTCTTTAGGAGGAGATTTTCAAAATTTTACAGACTTGTCAAGCGTTTTATTCAAAAAAAATGGGGGAATTAACAAAAATTAATGATACTACAAACGAGTAATCACAGGCTCTAAAGAGTTTCCGTGAGAGCTCATATTAATCTAGGGGGAATCAACATGAAAGATATGATTATTCCGAATTTTTGGGATATGCATTTGGCTCATAAAGAAAAGCTTATATTAAACCAAAACTTTTTAAATGATGATAAATTATTAGAAATTGAAGCTAAAAAAACTGAAGAAATTCGACTAAAGCTAGGGCTTGACGGTATTGTAGGTGATCTCCAGTATGTTCTTATAAATACAGAACTTGACAGACAAGAAGATGCCGTAAAAGATTTTTTAAGATATACTGGCCATGATTTATATGATGCAATGGAAAATCAGAATGAAAAAATATTCGTACTAAAGAATACATCTATAAGCTCTGCAGACTTTTTAATAAAAGCTAGAAAAAAAGGCGAAAACCCTTATTTAGACTTTAATATTCATCCAAGCACTAAGCATTTACCAAACACAAGGTTAGAAGCTTTTGTATTTAAATGCAGTAATGTTAAGAAATACTATGAAATTCAAAAATCTAGAGGAGTTAATTTTTTAAGTGATAACATAATTGAAACTGATAATTATTACTATATTCAAACTACACCTTCTAGTTTCACTGGATTTTCCTATGGGCTAATAGAATGGAAAAACGAGGAAGGAAATTACTCAGATAAAAGCTTTACTTCTTTGAAATTAGATATTAAAAAGCCTACTGATAGCTATCTTAATAATATAAAGGCTCTTGACCATGCAGCTACAAGAATACTTTCAAAGGATAGGGATGCAGCAATACTTGAGCTTATGGAATTAACTAATTACAATTTTGATTTCGCAATATATGTGAAATCCATGAATTCTATTACGTCGGTTGCAAGAGTTGTAGATGGACATTTTTCCATGGTATTCACCTCTGGAATTAAGCCTTATGTATCTGATAAAGAATCAGGACCTACTGAAAAATTTGTAAATAATTATGGCTCAAGAGTGCATCATCTTGCTTTCCATACGGAACATATTGAATATACCTTCGAAAAGCTAAAAGAAAAGGGAATGACCTTTTTAATAGACTTAATAGGTTCCCCAGAGGAAGGTTTAAAACAAACATTTAGCTATCCATCTAAAAATACATTCTTAGTAAATGAATACATCTATAGATACAATGGATTTGAGGGATTCTTTACAAAAGAAAATGTAGCGGATTTAACTGGGGCAACGTCAAAGCAATAGTTTTTTTATGATGAGAATATGACAGTTTTTAAGGGATGCAAAAAATTGCATCCCTTAAAACTTTTATCTTAAGTATGGTTTGTAAGTAACTCTTCTACAATTAATTCTAAAGCTAAGGTCTCCCTTTCGATAGAAAAACCCATTGATTTTTCTTGGTTTGCAATTACATCTTTATTGTGCCTAATAGCTTCATATATATCAATCCAAATGGACGACATCCCATTAGCTATTTCATAATCTTCAAGATTTACATCTTCAAAATCATCATCTATTTTGCAAATATAGAAATAAGATAACATATGAATCAAATCATACTCAGGTTTGTAATGCGGTCTATATTCATCAATATATCCAAACTCACTAATGACTTCAACATTTTTAGCACCGGTTTCTTCAGCAAGTTCTCTTTTTAGACCTGTAATTAGATCTTCATTAGAATCAACGCCCCCACCTGGAAAGCTATAATCGTTATATCTCTTTGTATATAATAGGAGGATTTTAGAGCCCTTTAGAATAATTCCTCTTGCTGCCCTTCTCTCAAATACTTTTCCATCCAGTTTTTTTACATTATTATGAATCAATTTCTTTATTAATCTCAAATCAGTATCTTCCTCTCTATATTATAAATTATTTTATGGGCTTTAAAAAAAACACAACTTAACTATTTTAACATAGAAACACAACTAGGGTAACTGTGACTTTGCAAAAATAGTGAATCATACAATGAGTTGTATTTAAGGGGACTATGGACTAAATTAATAATAAGATATAAAATATAAATAATACCAAAGTTTATTTAAAGGAGGCTTTATAATGGGTAAAAATCTAAATGCTAGAAAAGATGTAGATCAATCACTTACTTGGGATTTATCTGCTATTTATGCAACAGAGCAGCAATATGATTTAGCATTAAACGAACTTCAAGGGCTTATTTCCCAGGTGGAAAAAAATTATAAAGGAAGGCTGAATACAGCAAGCAATATTAATCAATGTTTGGATAAAGTGAGAGAGGTAGCTAAGATTTTGACCCTTACGGGATCTTACGCAGAGCTTTCAGTTTCGGTCGATCATACTAACAATGAAAATCAGGACAGAGCTATGAAATTCATGAATATAGCATCCGACATCAGTAGCAGAATAAGTTTTGTAGATAGTGAGATTATACAAGCAGATGAAACAATTATTGAATCTGCAATAAATGAGTCAAAGAAAAATAGCAATTACTTAAAGAATATAAAAAGAAATAAGGCACATGCACTTCATCCAGAAGTAGAAAGCGTATTAGCTGCTTTATCGGGAACATTAGAAGCGCCTTTTAGCATTTATGAACGAGTTAAGCTTGCGGATATGAATTTCAATAACTTTACTGTAGATGGAGTGGAACATCCACTTAGTTTTGGACTTTTTGAAAATGAATGGGAATATGAAAATGATACACTTATACGTAGAGCTGCTTTTGAAGCGTTCTCTTCTAAATTAAGGGAGTATCAGCATACTGTAGCAGCAACATATCAAACTCAAGTACAAAAGGAAAAAACAATGGCAACACTTAGAGGGTTTGATTCCGTTATAGACAGTTTGTTATTACCTCAAAATGTAGATAGGCAGTTATATAACAGGCAGATAGACTTAATTATGGATAAATTAGCACCTCACATGAGAAAGTATGCAAGGCATCTTCAGAAGATACATAAATTAGAGGAAATGACCTTTGCGGATTTGAAGATTGCAGTTGATCCAGGCTACGAGCCTAATATAACAGTAGAGGGGTCTAAGAAATATATTGAGGGGGCATTATCAATCCTTGGTGAAGATTATCTTACGATGATTAAAAGAGCCTATGATGAAAGGTGGATTGATTTCGCACAAAACAAGGGAAAATCTACAGGAGCATTTTGTGACAGTCCTTATGGGAGTCATTCTTTCATTTTAATTTCTTGGGCTGAAAAAATGGCAGAGGTCTTTACACTAGCTCATGAGCTTGGACATGCAGGACACTTCAATTTATGTAATGAAAGCCAAAATATTTTTGATACAGAGGTCTCAAAATATTTCGTAGAAGCACCATCTACAATGAATGAGATGCTCATGGCAAATTATCTTATGAAAGATAATGATGATCCTAGATTTAAGAGATGGGTTTTATCCTCACTGATAGGTAATACCTATTATCACAACTTTGTGACTCACCTTTTAGAAGCAGCATATCAAAGAGAAGTGTACAATATAATAGATCAGGGTGGAAGCGTTCAGGCTACAAAGCTTAATGAGATAAAAAGAAGTGTACTTGAAAAGTTCTGGGGAGATGATGTGAGAATAAATGATGGAGCGGAACTCACTTGGATGAGACAGCCTCATTATTACATTGGACTTTATCCTTATACTTATAGTGCAGGACTTACCATAGCGACAGAAGTTAGCAAAAGGATTTTAAATGAAGGTAAGCCAGCTATAGATGATTGGAGAGAAGTACTTAAAGCAGGCTCAACTAAAACCCCAGTAGAGCTTGCAAAAATGGCTGGAGTAGATATAACAACAGAAAAACCACTACTTGATACCATAGATCATATTGGTAATATAATTGATGAGATAATAAAGCTCACTGAGGAAATAGAAGGTTAGATAGTATAAGTTTTAAGGTTAGCGGTATATTGATAAATATAAAACCAACCTATTTTAGAGGTTGGTTTTATATCGTGTTACCTGTTTAAAAGGTGATATGTAAATTAATCTACCGCCCATCGTCCTACTGTACTTAATATTGAAGGGTTAGAGTAGAAAGTTTTGAAAATTCTATAGAAATATAGTTCTTGTTTTGAACGAATTTCCACACCCTCTTCATTATAAATTCTAGCTATATCTGTTTTTAACTCTAAATCAGAAATGCATTTATTGAATTTTTCTTCAAGGAATCCTTTAGTTCCGCTTCCCTCAGAAAATTCTTCTTTTTTTCTCCACAATATATCATCGGGAATGTAGTCAGTACCGTCGAAGGCGGTGCGAAGAAGCCACTTTTCTGATATGATATTATCCTTTTGTTGAGGCATTTTCCATTTTGCGGGTATATTCAGTACAAATTTTATCAGTTCTTCATCTAGAAAAGGGACACGTCCTTCAATAGAATTTGCCATACTTAATCGATCCAAACGTTGTAAATTAATATTATGAATAGATCCGAGTACTCTTACGAGTTCACGTTTTAATTCTAACTCATCACTGATATTTTCCAAATAGGCATAGCCGCTAAAAATTTCGTCGGCACCTTCGCCAGAAAGTATAACTTTTACATGTTCAGCCGAAAGTTTAGATACAAAGTAAGTTGGAATAGCGCTTCTCACAAGAGAAGGGTCAAACGACTCCAAATTATAAATTACTTTTGGAATTGCCTCCAGTATATCCTGTTCCGTATAGATATATTCATGATGATCTGTTCCGAGATATTTTGCTACATGCTTCGCAGCAGCCAAATCTGGACTTCCTTCAAGCCCTATACAAAATGATTTTATTGGACCATCACCTTGATAGTATTTGCTAGCTATGGCAGCAATTAAACTGCTATCTAATCCACCACTAAGTAACACACCCAGAGGCACATCTGACATTAGACGTTTTTGGACAGCTTTTTCAACAAGATTTTTAATAGTTATAAGCGTCTCATCTAAAGGATATTGCTCACAAGAGGATATTTGGTCATTAATTATCTTCACAGTTCTATAAGGAACAAACCCATCTTCTAGTGTGAAATAGTTTCCTGGAGGAAATTCAATGACATCATCTACAACCCCGTATAAGCATTTTAATTCTGAGGCAAAATAGTATTTTCCGTTTTTTTGACCGTAATAGAGAGGTTTAATTCCCAAAGGATCTCTGGCTGCAAATACAGATGGTTGACCACTTCGAGAATCTGAAATAATAAAAGCAAACATCCCATCTAAATAATCGATACATTTTTTTCCGTATTCTTCATACAAATGTAGCGCAACTTCGCTATCTGAGTTGTGTCGAAATTGGTGGTGCTGCAGATGTTCTTCTTTTAATTGTTGGTAATTATATATTTCACCATTACAAATAATCCATGCATTGTCTGATTCATTTGGGATGGGTTGAATTCCATCTTCGGGGCTGATAATAGAAAGGCGTTTATGCCCTAGCAAGCATTGCGGTGTTCTTTTTATATCGGATTCATCAGGACCTCTATGTTCCATAAGGTTCAGCATATTTATCATTAAGGATTCCTCGTCATTATCAAAGGATTGTCCAACTATAGCTGCGATACCACACATTTATTAAATCACTCCTACATTTTGCGGTTTTTAGCGCATCAATCGTGGCGCTTGCATACAGTCTAATTGAATGGGATAAAAATGGCAATGTTCATATATTTTGATTGACAATGATTACACAGGCTCAGTTGTGCACAAAATTGAATTTAAGCCATTTGAACAAACATACTCCGAAATTCAGATAGATACTTAATACCAGTTTATAGACTGTTTGAAAATGTATTGAACTTATTTTTGTTACATGCTACTATATAAGCATGGGAATAAATACATATTCTAAATATTTATGTCGGAAAAACAATTATTTATGCAGATATTATTGAGTAGTTTACAAAAAAAACTTTACCCCTAAAGTTAGCAGTTTGAATATAATTAAGCAGTATCTACCTTCTACAACATACCCAATCTTTACAACTTGCTCATTTTCTCTATATAGTATTTTATAAAAATATAATAAATTTTCACATTATTAATGAAAAATTATCAAATGTATGACAAAGATATTATTCTTGGTTATACATGTTATTTTTGTACCTATAATTTCATTACCACAAATTTAAAGGGGGTGTATTATGAATTTATTTAGTTTTTTCACTTCAAGATGGGAGACTATATTAGACCTTACAGTTGAGCACTTTATTATGGTGTTTACTGCAATGGTCATTTCCATTTTATTAGGAACCGCTGTTGGGATAATAATTACAAAAAATAAAAAAATTGCAACAATTGTATTGAATATTACAAATATCTTGATGACTATTCCAAGCTTAGCGCTTTTTTCTTTGCTTATTCCTATACTAGGAATTGGAGATGCACCGGCAATCGTTGGTTTAGTTGCATATACACAGTTACCAATTGTTAGAAACGTTTATACGGGAATTACAAATATTAAACCCTCTATTATTGAAGCTGCAAGGGGGATGGGACTTACAGAAACGAAGATACTATACAAGATTAAAATTCCGCTTGCTTTTCCATCCATTATGACAGGTATAAGAACAGCAACTGTAATGGGAATAGGGATAGGCGCCATCGCAGGTTATATAGGAGCTGGTGGACTAGGAGTATATATTTTCAGAGGGATAAGTAGAACAAATGACAATATGATTATAATCGGAGCAATATTAATTTCAATCATTGCTATAGTGACAGATAAATTACTTGAGAAAGTTCAAAAAAAATTTGAGATATAGATGGGGTTGGAGAAGATGATAAAATTTGAAAATGTTACTAAAAGATATAACAATGCAAAGGTAGACGCAGTTGATAATCTAAACCTTCACATTAAAGAAGGTGAAATATGCATGCTAGTTGGACCATCTGGGTGTGGTAAAACAACAACCATGAAAATGATTAATAAATTAATCAAACCTAATTCTGGAAATATAATTATTGACGGAAAAAGTATAGAAAATACTAACACAATAGAATTAAGAAGAAATATTGGATACATTATTCAAGATATAGGGTTGTTCCCACATATGACAATTGCTGAAAATATTGCCACTGTACCAGTGGAATTAGGTTGGAAAAAAGATAAAATTGATGCAAGAGTAAATGAACTATTAGAACTCATGGAGCTTGACCCTAAAATTTATAGAACTAAGAAGCCAAGAGAAATGAGTGGTGGACAGAAACAAAGGGTAGGAGTCGCAAGAGCATTGGCAGCTAATCCTCCAATTATGTTAATGGACGAGCCATTTGGTGCTTTAGATCCAATTACTAGGGGTAAATTACAAGATGAATTTCTTAAAATTCAAAGAAAAATAAAAAAGACAATTGTATTTGTAACCCATGACATTGATGAAGCAATTAAAATGGGTGATAAGATTGCTGTATTAAAAGATGGAAAAATTCTTCAATTAGGTACACCGGGAGAAATTTTAACTAATCCTATTGATAATTTTGTATCTGAACTCATAGGTGGAAACAGTTCAATAAAAATGATGAACTTAATTAAATGCGAAAGTGTTATGCAAAAGGTTTATACAATGGATATAAATTTAACATTTGAAGAGTCAAAGAAAGTATTCTTAGAAGCTGGCGTTAATCAAATGGTAATCACTGAACATGGGAAGAAGGGGAATTATTATATTGACCTTAATGATATTTTAAAAAAGAAAGACAAAGTAAGTGAAGTAAAAAGAGAAATCTTAGACCGGGTCTATACTGATTCAACGGCAAAAGATGCCTTATCAGAAATGTTTACTACTGGGAAACACTACATTTTTGTAGAGGATAGCAGTCACGAAATCAAGGGTATAGTCACAATAAACAATTTACTTAAGGTGGTGAGTGATGGTGATAACAGTTCTATATAAGAAATCTAAGGAGTACATAAAAAATATCGCCATAATTTTTGTTTTAATAGCTATTGGTGTTATCTTAAGCATTTATGTTGTTGAAAATCCTCAAGATACCTTGGTTTCAAGATTAGTTAGTTATAATAAGATTACGGCTTTATTAAAACAACATCTTTATATTGTTGGAATATCAAGTGGGTTAGCTATATTGACAGCAGTTCCCATAGGTTTACTACTAACTAGGCAAAAATTCAAAAAATGGACCTCTAAAGTAGTAAGTATTGTCAATGTGGGGCAAACGATTCCAAGCTTAGCTATTGTTGCCTTGCTTGTTGGTATACTCGGAGTTGGAGCTAAAACTGCCATTGTTGCTTTGTGGATATATTCACTTCTACCTATTTTAAACAATACATTAATTGGTGTGGGAGAAGTGGATAAGGCTATTATTGAGGCGGCAAATGGAGTGGGAATGAAGGCAAGTCATGTTTTGAGTAAGGTAGAAATTCCCTTGGCTATGCCAATGATAATCGCTGGGATTCGAACAGCAATTACTATCAATATAGCTTCAGCTATACTAGCAGCTTTTGTTGGTGGTGGTGGTTTAGGGGATTTGATTATTGCTGGAAATAATGTTAGCCGTATACAAGTTCTTGTGTTAGGCGCAGCCCTACCGGTACTTATGGCACTTATTGCCGATTCTATTTTTGGAATGATTGAACAAAAAATAAAAGTATAAAAAAGGAGAAATGAATTATGAATAAAATTAATAAGAAATTAATAACAATGGGTGTTGTATTAGCAGTGGTACTTACGACATTAACCGGGTGTGGAACAAAAAAAAATACCATTAGTGTAGGTTCAAAAGAATTCACTGAGCAATTGTTACTGGGTCAAATTACTGTGCTAGCTTTAGAAGATGCAGGGTATAAAGTTGAAGATAATACAGGAATTGCAGGTTCAGATAAAGTACGAAGTGCTCTTGTAAATGATGAAATTGATGTTTATTGGGAATATACAGGAACTGGATGGCAATCGCATTTACAACATGATAAGCCTTTGACAGAGTCACAGGATTGTTATGATAAAGTTAAAGCAGAAGACGCTGAAAATGGTATTGAATGGTTGAATTATGCGAACTTTAACAATACTTACACGGTTATGATGAGAAAAGCACAAGCTAATGAATTAGGGATTAAAACTATGAGTGAGTTAGGTGCTTATATTAAAGCCAACCCAAATGAACTAAATTTTGCAGCAGATCATGAATTTTCAGCTAGAGCTGATGGTTTGCCAGGATTACAATCAACTTATGGATTTGAGATGAGCGAAGATAAACTTTTAGTTATGGACAATGGTATTATTTATAAGGCACTAAAAGAAAAGCAAGCTGATATTGGTGACGGATTTTCAACAGATGGGAGAATCAAAGCTTTTAAGTTGATTAACCTTGAGGATGATTTATCATTCTTCCCAGTGTATAATCCTGCACCAACTCTTAAAAGTGAGTTTGTCAAAGAAAATCCTGAAGTTGCAGAGATTTTAAATAAAATTTCATCTAAATTAACGAATGAAAACATAACGCAAATGAATTACTTAGTAGATATTGAACAAAAGCAGGTAAAAGTTGTGGCAGAAGAGTGGTTGAAAGCAGAAGACTTAATAAGTAAATAGGCTTATTAGTAGCAAAATAAATTGTGTTTACGACCTTTGAGGGTGTTAATAAAAAACTAAAAAACACGTTATAGTTCCTAAAATTGGAACTATAACGTGTTTTTTAGTTCAGGATTATCTGCAATACAATGGAAAGTTTTCCGATTATATAGAATTATATAAGTACAATTAAATAATTTTCCGTAAAAATATTGACGTATAATTCTGATTATAGTATTATATTGTTATAGAGAGAATGAATTAGATATTAGGGAGGACGATGAATTTGGATAAAGAGAAGGTACTAGAGGATTTAAAGAGTATTTTATTAGAAGAACAAATTAACACAAATTATGAAGATTTATATGATGCAGCTGCTGATCGATATAAAAAATATGCAAAAGCTAAAAAAGTATTAGATGTTCCAGTACCTACAGCGATTGTGTTTCCAAAGACTGTGGAGGAGGTCAAAGCCCTTTTAATGTATTGCAATGAAAACAATGTTAATGTAATTCCGAGAAGTGGTAAGACTGCCACGGAAGGTGGCCTAGAAAACTGGAAGGAACTAACACTTGTAATTGATGGGAAGCATCTGAATAAGATTATTAAAATTGATGAATATAACATGGAAACAACTGTGCAAGCAGGAGTGCCGCTACAAGTACTTGAAGATGAACTCCGGAAAGTAGGATGTACAACTGGACATTCTCCACAATCTAAACCAGTTGCGCAGTACGGAGGACTCGTAGCAACGAGAAGTATTGGACAATTCTCAACTTTATACGGTGGAATTGAGGATATGGTAGTGGGATTAGAATGTGTTTTCCCAGATGGACATATTTCAAGAATTAAGAATGTTTCCCGTCGTGCGGGAGGACCGGATATACGACACGTTGTTATTGGTAATGAAGGAACATTATGCTATATTACAGAAGTTACGGTTAAAATATTCAAATTTTTCCCGGACAACAATAAGTTATATGGATACCTTATAAAAGATGTTGAATCTGGAATTAAAGTATTAAGAGAAGTTATGGTTAATGGGTATAGGCCATCTGTTGCACGCATATATTCCGAGGAAGATGCAAGACAACATTTCTATCACTTTTACAAAGGTAAATGTGTATTAATATTTATGGCTGAAGGAAATAAAGAAACAGTAAATGCTGTATGCACAGGAATTGAAGATGCTACTGAAAAATTCAATGATAGCATTATTGAAAAAGTAGATAGCAAACTTATAGAAGATTGGTTTAATCATTTGAACTGGTCTCAACAAGATATTGATGATGAGTTCCAAGGAATGGTTGATAATGACAAACATGACGGCTATACAACTGAAATTTCAGCTAACTGGGAAATGCTTCCTAAAATATATGATAGTGTTATTAATAGGATTAAAACTGAATTTAAGCGTCCAAATGACCTTACAATGCTTGGTGGACATTCGTCTCATAGTTACATAAACGGAGCTAATATGTACTTTGTATATAATTATAATATCAATTGTGAACCAGAAGATGAAATGAGAATATACCATCATCCAATACAAACAATTATTGTAGAGGAGACATTGAAACTGGGCGGCTCGATGTGCCATCATCACGGAATTGGCAAGTTCCGTAACGAATGGACAAAAGCAGAACATGGCAGTGCATATTATATATTAGATAAATTAAAAGAAGCTTTTGATCCAAATGGGATTATGAACTTTGGAACTATTTACCCACAAGAAGAAGGCATTAAATATCAAAAGTAACTACTTCAATAGGCTTAAGAGTAAATTCTTAAGCCTATTGATTCTTAATAAAAAGGAGAAAGCTAAAATTGAAAATAGTTTGTTTAGTTAAGTTCATTCCAGATGTGGATAATTTTATATATGATTATGAGAAAAATATATTGGTCAGAGAAAATGTAAATTTAATTCTTAATCCAGATGATGCTTGTGCCCTAGCTTTCGCTCTGAAAATAAAAGCGAAAAACCCTGAAACCTTTGTAGAAATAGTTAGTATGGGACCACTAAGCATTACCCCACAATTAGAGGATTTATTAAGGCTAAATGTTGATAAAGCAACACTTATTTCTGATAAGTTGTTTGTGGGAAGTGATACTTATGCAACAAGCAAAATCATAGCTAGGTGCTTAGAGGGTGAGAGCTTTGATTGCATTTTTAGTGGAACACACTCTCTAGATGGGGATACTTCTCACATACCAGCACAGCTTGCAGAACTTTTACAAATTAGTCAAATGTCTAATATTATTAGTATTCAAGAGGATAGTTTGGAAAAAGAAAGTGTAATTGTTGAGGTAGACTCAGAAAAAACATTCTATAAATATGAAATAGAGCTTCCAGCTATTTTAAGCGTGCAAAAGGAAAGTAAATACAAATTACCTTTTGTAAAGTATAAGGATTTAGAGCTTGATGTAAAGGATAAGCTAGCAGTAGTTACCAATCAAGAATTGGCCTTTAGTGAAGAGGAAGTTGGTCTTGAAGGTTCCTTAACAAAGGTATCTCGAACCTATGTTAAGGAACTTTATAAAAAAGAAAAAATCATTGTATGTAATGATGATGAGGGAATAGAAGTAGTATATCAATTTTTAAAAGACAAAGGATTTGTTTGATATGAAAAAAAGTTTAATTTATTTTGATGAAGAAGATTATCAAAATTCCATAGATTTATTAAAAGTAGTGAACCAAATTTATAAAGATACTGAATATGAAACCTATGCTATTTGTTTTAATGGAGATAATGAAATTGTTGAGGGTCAATTTGATTATTTGATTAGTATCCAAGATGAAGGAATTAAGAATTATGATATACTAAATATTACAAATATCATAGAAGAATTACATCATACCTTTGAATTCGATAGTATTATTATACCAGCAACACATCTAGGACGGATGCTTGCTCCAAGACTTTCAATGAGACTTAGAGTTGGACTTGTTGCAGATGTTACAAGCATTAATCATAATGAGGGTACCGTTGAGATGGTAAGACCAGCTTATAGCGGTAAGATTTTAGCTGGAATTGTTAATAAAAATTGCAAGCCCATTATGATGAGTGTTAGACCAAATGTGTTTAATCATACTTCAGATTATTCAAAAGAAACGAAAAAACTTAAATTTAAACCAACACTTATACAACGTAGTAAGATAAAACTTTTAGAAACAAGAGAAAAAGAAAAGGCGCGAGATATAAGAGAAGGTGAAGTTTTGGTTTCTGGTGGTGGTGGAGTAATTTGTAATTTTGAACATCTTTATTTATTAGCACATGAATTAAATGCAATGGTATCTGCAAGTAGAAGCATCGTTGATAAAGGAATTGCCACCCGTAGTATCCAAGTGGGTCAATCCGGAAAAACGGTGAGTCCCAAACTATACATTGCACTAGGAATATATGGTTCGCTTCAACATATCGAAGGACTTAAAAATATTGAAAATATAATTTCTGTAAACATCAATAAGGATGCGCCTATTTGTAGTTTATCAGACATTGTGGTTGAGGGAGATGCCGTAGAGTTTATTGATAGGTTACTAGAAAAAATAAAAGAAAATAAAATTTAGGAGGAGTAAAGATGAACATTATGGATTTCAAAATGGATTTTTTTTCTTTGAAAGGTAAGAATGCAATTGTGACTGGTGGGAATAGTGGTTTAGGACAGGCGTTCTCTGTTGCATTGGCAAAAGGTGGCGCAAATGTAATGGCAGCAAGTATTATGGATGATGATGGTGAAACAAAAAAATGGGTTGAATCTTGTGGAGTGGAGTATAAATACATTAATGCAGATATTACAGCAGACGAAGAATGTAAAAGAGTTGTTGATGAGTGTGTAAATACATGGGGTAGCATTGATATATTAGTAAACTGTGCAGGTATTTCTATAAATATTCAAGATGTGACTAAATTTACTCGCAGGGAATGGGATAAAATGCTTTCGATAAATTTAACAGCAGCATTTGAAATGATTCATGAATCATCAAAATATATGATTAAGCAAGAAAGTGGTAAAGTAATTAATATTGCATCTCTTTTTGCATTCCTTGGAGGACAGTGGTCTCCAGCTTATGCAGCGACAAAACATGGTATAGTAGGTCTTACTAAGTCTATGTGTGATGAATTGGCTCAATTTAATATTCAAGTTAACGCAATTGCACCAGGTTATTTTGCAACTAAGTTAACAGAACCTATAAGAAATGATGAAAAACGTAATAGAATAATCTTAGATCATATACCAGCCAACAGGTGGGGATATGTAGCAGATCTTATGGGGACAAGTGTATTCTTAGCAAGTTCTGCGGCGAATTACGTTAATGGCACTACTGTAACGGTAGATGGTGGTTATTTAATGAGATAATATTATAAAGTAAATAATAACCTAGCACAGGAGGAAGCGTATGTTAAATCAATATATTATAGCAATCGATGGTGGAACACAAAGTACAAAAGTAGTCATTTTTGATACATTAGGAACAGAGGTGTGCTCTCATACCATAAAGCTTCAAGAAATTGAACTGGGTGAAAACGGTAGGGCGGAACATCCTGGTGATGATTTGTGGGATAGCTTGAAGCTAGCCTTTGATGAAATGTTCAAAAAATTCAATGGCGATAAAAAAGACATTATAGGAGTTGGACTTGGCTCGATTAGATGTTGTCGTGCATTGGTTAAAGAAAATGGTGATTTGGCATCACCGATGCAAAGCTGGATGGATCTTAGATTATCAAGACCTTATGAACATGATGATGATAATGTGAAGTATGTTACAACTACTACCGGTTATCTTACTTATAGACTGACTGGTGAGACCAAGGATACAAGGTCTAACTATGTAGGTCCTTGGCCAATAGATCCAATAACTTTGGAATGGTTTAAAAATCAAGAAAAGTTTGATGAATTTACATCGCCAAGAGAAATGCTCTTTGATCTTGTTGATCCTTCCACAGTTATGGGGGAAATTACAGCTAAAGCGAGCGTCGCAACAGGTATACCGGAAGGCGTGCCAGTAGTGTCAACGGCAAATGATAAAGCTGTTGAAGGCCTCGGTGCAGGTCTTGTAAATGATGGAACATTGCTAGTATCATTAGGTACTTATATTACTTCAATGATGGTTGGTAATGAAAACATTCCCAGTACAGTGAACTACTGGAGTAATCCAGGAGCTACCAAAGGAGATTGGCTTTATGAAAGTAGCGGTATACGCCGGGGTATGTCAACTGTTACATGGATAAAGGATCTTTTGGGTAGTGATATTGTTAATGAAGCTGAAAAAAGGGGTATATCACCAGAAGGGTATCTAAATGTTCTAGGGGCCGAGGTGCCAGCCGGATGTGATGGTCTTTATACAGTACTTAACTGGCTAGCGAGCCCTGATAAGTTGCATCAACGTGGTATGATAATTGGGTTTAACGGTACGCATAAGGGTCAACATATGTTCCGTTCCATGCTTGAGGGAATCGCATTTACAATGAAGAATTATGCTAAGGCGATGTGTGATGAACGAGGTATAGAGCTATCTAATATTATTGTTAGTGGTGGCGGATCAAATGGAGAACTCTTTATGCAAATATTCGCTGATGTCTTTGGCGTACCGGCTCACAGAAATGTGGTAAATGGGTCTGCCAGCATGGGTGCTGCAATATGCACAGCCTTGGCACTTGGCGTTTATAAGGAAAGAGAAGAAGCAATTGAGCATATGGTGAAACGTAGAGACACCTTTATGCCAATTTATGAAAATGTGAAGATTTACAAAGATATAAATGAAAATGTTTATAAGTATATCACGGATTGCACTGATGAACTTTTAAAGAAATCACATGAGATTTTTAAAGAGAAGATACGCCACTTATAAAAACAAAAAAAACACCTATCAAATTATAAAGTATAATTTGATAGGTGTTTTAATATTTTATGGATAGTTAGAAATGTTTTCATTACATATCTCCTAGCTC
>NZ_JBNMNU010000101.1:0-15715 GCF_051278035.1 Clostridium sp. | reverse complement strand
GAAGTAGTTTTTCTGTTATAATGTCTACCACCATGGTTGCAATGCTTGGAGCACTGCTTAAACCTGGAGATGCGATTCCTGCTACATTAATAAAGTTTTTAGCATCTTTGGATTCTTCAATTATAAAATCATCTGTGTCACTTGTTGATCTATTACCTGAGAAAGAAGTTATAACCATATTCATAGGAAATGGCGATTGAATGCTCAATTGAGCTGTTAAAACGATATTATCAATGCCCTCGCGAGTCGTATTAAGGTTAGTTTTATCATCTAAGTCCACCGCATTTGGTCCAATTAAAAGATTACCATCAACAGTAGGGGTTACTAAAACTCCTTTTCCAAGCTCTGTTGGAAGCTGGAAAATAGTCTTTTTTATTAAATCCCCGACAGTTTTATCAAATAAAACATATTCTCCTCGTCTTGGAGTTATATTTATTTTGTTCTTACTAACCATATTATTCATTTCACCCGAATATAGACCTGCTGCGTTTATTATTATTTTTGTTTCGATATCAGCTTTGTTGGTTTTTATAAGATAACTACTTGAAGTCTTTTCTATATTTTTAACCTCTGTTTCAAACTTGAATTCAACTCCATTGTTAAATGCGTTTTCGGCCATAGCAATAGTCATTTCGTATGGACAAACTATTCCTCCGGTTGGAGCATATAATGCACCGACGCAGTTATCAGTTATATTACTTTCCATCTCTCTAACCTTATCACCATCAAGAATAACTAAATCAGGTACACCATTTAGTTTACCTTGCTCAAGTAGTTGATTAAGATCACCCAAATTTTTCTTATCGAAACAAAGAACCAAAGAACCATTCCTCTTAAATGGGAAATCTAATTCCTTTGCAAGTTTCGTAAACATCGCATTTCCTGTTACGTTTAATTTTCCTTTCATACTACCTGGCTTAGCATCGTGCCCTGCATGGACTATTGCACTATTTGCTTTTGTCGTACCAGAAGCTACATCACTAGATTTTTCAATTACGCATGTACTTAAATTATATTTAGATAGTTCTCGAGCTATCGAACAGCCAATAACACCAGCGCCAACAATTGTAACATCATACATTATTTTACCTCCTAAATGCACAAAAAAAGAGAGAGCCTTGACTAATAGGTATAAAATACCTATGCATCAAGGCTCTCTTTTTCTCTGCCTTTATTTGTTTATTTATTTTTAATATATTTATTTATTAATTAATTAATTGGTTAAAGCTTAGCATAATAAAAATAATAATGCAAGTGTTTATTTAAACGATTTCATACTCCTATTTTTGATTTTGTAAATTTATTTCTATTACAACTCAAATAGAAAGGACTATTGAGTTTTACAGCGAATATATATTATGTGCAATAATATCAATATTAGCACTAAAAGTAAGTTATTAAGTCAACATAGGAGGAGGATTATTACATTTTGTAGCAACTGTGGTTGTAAAATCCAAGAAAATGGTTTATTTTGTCCGGATTGTGGTACAAAGGTAAATCAAACTTCAAACCCAAACCAAAACTCAAATTTAAATAAAGAAAGGATTAAACAAACATTTGATAATGCTAAATCATTTACAAATCAAATTAATTTTGCTGAAATAATTAACACTCTTAAAACCTCGGCATTAAATCCAGTTTCTGGGAGCAAGCAGTTTGTAACCAAAACTCAGAAAAATCCTGTAATCATTATTACTATTATTCTAACACTTCTACAAGGTATACTTGGAGCTTGGAGAATCAATCAAATTACTAATAGTTTACAAAGTATCGCCTCAAAATTACTCCAAAATTTATCTTCACTAGGTAGTTTATTTGGGCAAAGTTCACCTTTTGATTTCACTTCCGGTGACTTAGAATATTTAAACCAAAGTATATATCAATTAAAGTCTTTTATTACTATACCTTATGTTAAAATATTCTTTGAAAATTGTGCTATATTCCTAATATGGATATTAGTATTATTTATTTTCATATATTTTGGTATAAGCATATTGGCAAAAGCAAAATGTACACCATTCACAGTATTTAAAGCCGTATTAGTTTCTACCTTACCTATTTTAACTTGTAAAATCATTTCAATTATATTTTCTTATTTTTCATTAACCTTAGGGATAGGTTTTATTATTTTAGGTGCACTAATATCAATTACTACCTTAACGATTATAATTAAAGAGTGTTTGCAAATAAAAGAAAACATATGTGTTTTAATTGTATCAATCTCATTTTTGTTTGCTTTATTAGCATTTTTTATAGGATTACGAAACATTATCTCTTCTAATATATTAGATATAGTTAAAATAGCAATAAATTCATATTAAAAAACTCTACTTATTTGATAATATACGATCGGGGGCTTAAATTGAAATTTTGTACTAATTGTGGTAAAGAAATTAAAGACGAAAAACTTTTTTGCACTTTCTGTGGTAATGATTCAAGAAAAGAAGTTGCTAAGGAATTTGCGGATGAAAGTACTGACGAAACTATTAATGACGCCATTCATGACACAAATGGCACTAATTACGAAATTGAACCATCTTACGACGACAATTTAGCTACTACTGCATCTGAGGAAAATAATCGTACTAATTCCAAATTATCAAACAAAACTAAAATCGTTATGGCAATATTGGGAATTTTAATAATAGCAATAATTAGTATTGTTAAAGTTGGTAATTCATTATCTGATCCTAATAGGCTTGTAACAAAATTTGAAAATGATGTTGCATCAAATAATGTTTCTGATTTAGCAAGCATAATGTATTCTACTGATGCCAGAATGAAAGTAGATAGTGAAAGTATTTCACCGTTACTAGCTTATTTTAAAAGTAATCCTTCATATTTTAATGAAGTTATTGAAAATTTAAAAAATGATGTTAGTAATCTAAAGATTACTAATAGCAATAGTGTAGAACCAATCAATACAATAACTCTAGCTAATAACGGGAAAATGTTTTTTATGTTTCCACGCTACAAAATAAGTATTAAACCCTCTTTTGTTAATATAACTACCACTGTTAAAGATGTTACTTTTTCAATTAACAATACGCAAATAGGTAAAAGCGATACTGACAATTCCACCAAACAATTTGGACCGTATATTGCTGGCACTTATTCTATTTTAGCTAATTATAAAGGCAAATATGTTACCCTAAGTAAGCCTTTTCCTGTGGATCTTGTATCTACTAATAATGGTATAGCAGAATTAACTGTATTTGATGATATGAATTATTTAAATATTTCTTCAGATTATATGGATGCTGATATTTTTATAAATGGAAAAAATATTAATATGAAGGTTCAAGATGCTACAGATTTTGGCCCTGTAGATAGTTCCACAAAAATATACGCTACATACGCAAATGCAGGTAAAACACTTAAAAGTGAGGAATATATAGTTTTACCTGGTGATACAGACCTTTATTTAAGCTTTCAGAACTCTACGAATGCACTAAATAACGTAAAAAGTCAATTAAAAGATCTTTTAAACTATTATACTTCTTATTTTACAGAGGCTGTTAATACTAATAATGTTTCATTAATTGACCCCTACGTAGCTTCTGGAAGTATCCTATATAAACAGCAACAATCTTATATACCAAAAACATATACCGCTGGAATAAAAGAAAGCATTATTTCTGCTAATATTACGGATTACAGCATTAGTGATGATGATGAATCTGGAAGTGTAACTACTTCTGAAGTTTATACCATAGTAGCTAAAGATGGAACGTATTCTAATAAAACTTTTAAGTATGTATATAAATTTCTATATAATGATACTACTTCTAGTTATCAATTCACAAACATAAAATAAAGCCTTAGACTCACCACCGCGGTGGTGATTCTAGTCAAAGGAATAAATTTAAATAAAGTGGAGGTAATCTTAACAAACAGAACTTATCCACTGCGTTACCAATTTTTGTAACAAGACCTGGCCCAATAACCCATAGCCATCAACTTAAGGATTGAAATATAATCCTTAGGTTGATGGCTATTATTATTTTATAAATAGAAAATGTTATATGGGTTAAAATAGAATTTTTTCAAAATAATTAACAAATATTATGAATTTTAGGTGCAGTGAACAAACATACAATTAAGCTTCTGTTATTTCAATGTCATCTAATATTAATGCTAGTTTTTTTCTGTCTTTTCGTTTGCATTTTAAACCTAATCTTATTATTAAATTAAAAATCCTTAATAAAAGATTTTATACTATTATTTCATCATTAAGCGTACTCTTGAGCTCAACGAATTGGTGACTTAAAGCCATTCTTTGAATTGTTTCTTAATCAAATAGTTTTTGCGGATTTCTTGTGATTATTCTCAGTTTCTTATTCATTATTGGACCTCATTCTACTTAAATTTATATAAAAATAACACATAATAAAATCGCATATTACTTAAATTAATATGAAAAAATAAAGAGTGTAATTTGTTTACATATAAGGGGTATTTAACTCTTGTTTTTAAAATTTAGGAAAATCAAATAATTATTTTAAAATTAATTGGTTTTGTTAGGTTAATGCCTTGGAGTTGGAGTGATTCTATATCCAGTTGGAGTCTTGAATTCCTCTCTTAAGCAAATCTTCTGATTCAATAGTATTTATAGTTCCTACAATATATAGCAAATTAATTTCGCTCATAAAATCTCCTGGGAAACATGAACAAACTGTAAATACAATTTGTTTTACTATTAGCATTTATAAAGTTACTTTCCATAAGACGAAAAAAGTTATTATTAGATTTAAATCACTAATTTTAGTCCGCATTTTAGTCCATATTTTAACTGTAAATAAAAATTTGTATCGCATGAAATGACTTAAATTATTTATGAACATGCAAAAAAGCAAAATTGACAATCTTTTAAGTAGATGTTATCATTAGAAAATATTAACTAAAGATCGAAAAATTTAAGGGGGAATCACAATGAAAAAAATATTAACGAAAAAATTAATTGCAACGTTGGTAGTTTCAATTTTCACTGCATCCCTAATCGGATGCAGTAGTACCAATAATTCTAAGGATTCAAAGGATTCAAATAAGAACCAGACATCTACAACTTATACTGAACCACTTGATGGTGCATTGAGTGATTATACATATAAAGTAGGAACTTCCGGTACATATGCTCCATTTTCTTATTTTGATACTGATGGAAAAACCTTGATAGGTTTTGACATGGATTTTCTTCATGAATTGCAGAATGTTTTAGGATTTAAAATTCAAGATGGTAAGGCACAAGCAATGGACTATAGTCCACTTACCACATCCATTGCTTCAGGCAAACTTGACATTGTTATGGCAGCGCTTTGTGCAACAGATGAAAGAAAGCAAGCAATGAATTTTACAGATACTTATTATAATGCAGGCCTAACAGTAGTTATTAACAAAGACGCTAGTCCAAAGGGAATAACAGGAATTGACAGCATTAAGGATGGTAAGTATAAGATTGCAGTACAAAAGGGAGATGCTAGTCATCTGTACCTAAATGCTCTTAAGATTCCTACTGACAGTTTTGAAGTACATGATTCTATTACAACAGTACTTCAATCACTTGAACAAGGTAAGGTAGATGCAATGGTTTATGATGCACCTGGTACTGCCTACTATATTGCACATAAAGAAGATACAAACCTTGAATTGGTTGGAAAGCCATTTGCTGAAGACCAGGCACCTTATGCGATTGCAATTTCAAAGGATGCAAGTGAAAAAAACCCTGAATTAGTAAGCATTATGAACGCAGCAGTAAAACAAATGAAAGATAATGGAACAATTGATAAATTAAATGAAAAATGGTGTAATTAATCAATATATAAAAATTTAGAAAAAAGGCTTTTTCAAGAAATTCATGTAAATGCTTAAGGTACATTGCAAATCATGAATTATTGAAGAAGCCTTTGTTTTAAAAAGTATCAGGATAAATTTATTAATTAAGAAAGGAGTATATTATGGATTTAAGTTTTCTAACTGTATTATTCCCCATGCTTCTTAGGGGATTTAAAGTAACGCTGATGATTTCAGTATTCGGTATTGTGATTGGATTTGTATTAGGATGTGTTTCTGGCTACGCACTTCAGTGTAAAAATAAATTTGCAAAGGTTATTGCTAATATATATATATGGATTATTCGTTCTACACCGCTACTTGTACAAGCTTTATATATATACTTTGTTATACCGGAAATTACAGGTATAGATTTGAGTAGTAATACTTCAGGAATTATAGTTATATTTTTGAATTCAGGAGCATTTATTGCTGAAATAGTACGTGGTGCTCTAGAAGGGATTGATCCTGGTCAGGAAGAAGCAGGATTGTCACTAGGTCTCACACCGTATCAGACTCTAATGCATATAATTGTTCCTCCTGCTTTTCGCTCAATGATACCAGCTTTGTTCAATCAGTTTATTATTTCTGTTAAGGACACGGCAATACTTTCAATAATTGTTGTAAATGAAATAACAAAACAAATCCAAAATTATGCAGCATTAAGTTTTAACACTATACAGGCTTATACTGCGGGTGCTATCTTCTATATGATGATAATCTCAGTTCTTATTATCATCCAAAAAGAAGTTGAAAGGAGGATTAAATAATGAATAATTTACTAAAAATAAATAAATTATCTAAAAACTTTGGTGATTTAGAAGTTCTTAAAGATATTAACCTAGAAGTTGAAGAAGGGGAAGTTATTTGTATTATCGGTCCTTCGGGTTCAGGTAAAAGCACTTTGCTTCGGTGTATTAACCAGTTGGAGTTACAGTCTGGTGGAAATATATACTACAAGGATAAAAATATTGGTAATAATGGCCATGATCTGAGAAAATATCGTGAAGAAGTTGGTATGACCTTTCAAAACTTTAACTTGTTCCCTATGAAAAATGTTCTGAAAAATGTTATGCTTGCACCAGTTTTAACCAAGAGACATTCAAAAGTTAAAGCTGAAAAAAAAGCACTTGAATTACTTGAAAAGGTTGGGCTAGCAGAAAAAGCAGATTCAATGCCTTCTACACTGTCTGGTGGTCAGCAACAGCGTGTTGCAATAGCTAGAGCGCTTGCAATGGAGCCCAAGGTTTTACTTTTTGATGAGCCTACATCTGCATTGGATCCGGAGCTTGTTGGAGAGGTTCTTGAAGTTATGAAGACCCTGGCCAATGATGGTATGACTATGATAGTGGTAACTCATGAAATGGAATTCGCAAAAGAAGTTGCAGATAGAGTTATCTTTATGGATGATGGATACATTGTTGAAGAAGACGTTCCGGCATAAATGTTCACAAATCCTAAAAATGAACGTACGAAAAGTTTCCTTTCAAGAATAATTGGAGATGATAATTAATGAAAAGATATTGTGTAACAATTAATCTACAATTTGGAAGTCTAGGTAGAGTAATTGCAAAGGAACTATCTGGAATACTTGGAATAGAGTATCATGACAAGTATATCGTTGAGGCTGCCTCAAAGAAGTTGAATATGCCTATATCAACTATCAGCATGATCGAAGAATCAAGTATTAAATCAAGTTTTTCCAATGTGATGTCTCCTTTAGGAAATATTTCAACAGCTAAGCAACATAAGTTATTTGATGTCCAGAGGAGGATAATACTAGATTTGGCTGAAAAAAAATCATGCATTATTGTTGGCAGATGTTCGGATTTCATTCTTAAAGATTATAAAGAATGCTTAAATATATTCATATATGCTCCGAGTAAGGCACGTTATAAAAACTGTGTGGACACAATGAATATGAAGCCCCTGGAAGCAGAACGTATGATTGCAAAAGTTGACAAAGCAAGAGATAGTTATTATAGATGTTATGCTGGATATTCTAATGAATCCATTAAGCACAGACATATAATGATTGACAGTAGTTTGCTTGGTGTTCACGGAACGGCGCAGGTTCTGGCTGATATGATAAAAAAACGATTTGAAACATCTTAATAACCTAAAGTATAACAAAGAATATAGACACTTTATTATTTATAACCAAATAATAAAGTGTCTATATTTTTTAGTTTTTATTAATTAATTTTTCTAGAATTATATTAGCTATTTTATGGCTTGATTGAGGATTTTGACCGGTTACAAAATTTTTGTCTACAACAACTTTCTCTGTAAAATCAGCAGCCTTATTAATAATTGCTCCTTGCTGCCTTAGTCTACTCTCTAATGCGAAAGGAACTTTTTCTGATAAACCAGCAAGCACCTCTTCAGTATCAGTAAAGGCAGTTAAACTTTTACCATCTACAAAGTATTTTCCATCTTTATTTTTAATGTTAGCAAAAGCTGCAACGCCATGACATACACCAGCTACAATATTTCCATTGTTATAGGAATTTAAAATTAAATTTTCTATATTCTTATTATTTACGAAATCAATTAAAGGACCGTGGCCACCTGCAAATAATACAGCATCATAAGAGTTTTTCATGGTAGTTTCTAAAGACTGTGTATTCTCTAGTAATTTGTAAGCCGCTTCATGTTCTTTAGGAATTCCATTTGGAATAGAATTTTTATCCAATATTACTTTTCCGCCTAAAATTGAAGCGATGTCTACTTCTAATCCAGCTTCTTTAAATATATTGTATGGTTCTGCAAGTTCCTCTAACCATAATCCAGTTGGATGTCCATTCATATTGCTTTCACTTGTAGAAATTAATAATATTTTTTTATTCATATTCTTTCTCCTTTTTAATACATTATTTTATACTTTGATTGTAAATCGTTTTGATAACTATTTTCATATCTTTAAATATTGTAGAATCATATTAATAGGAAACAAATTCATTGAAGCCTTTAAAACAAATATTGATATTAAAAGACCAATATCATATACACCTAATAATAAGGCAATTAAAGTTATCCTTAAATTTAAATTTACTATTTTTTTCTATTCTAATACTCTTCTTAATATATGTTATTAAATATATTATATTCTTTGTTGTTATAAAATTCAACTAAATAATAATAATTATTATTTAGTTATTATTATTTAGTTATATTTAAAAATTTATTAGCAAATAAAAAATTATAAAACACAAATTATAGCCCTATCCAATGTGTGGAAAAGAAAGGATAGTCCTTCACTTTTTCATAAGATTGCTTTAAAAGTATTACATCAGCCTCAGTTAATGGCTGTTCTAAACATTTTTCAATATTTTCAACAACAAATGAGAAATTCACAAAATCTCCTGGTGGAACCAATGTATCAGCTCCGAGAGAAAGCGTATACTTCATAGCAGCAAGTCGGAGTTCCTTGTTTTCTACATCTATTGGTTTGCACCAAGACTTCGGAAATTGTGAACGTTTCCTCTCATCTGGGTTCAGCCAACGACGTTCTATCATTTCTTTCATGCCAAGAATTCCCATGCCTTTTTCTTTTGCTGTTTTGCATAATTGCGTTCCCATATCATGTCCAATATTCATATGCCAATTCAGTGGAAACAGTACAGAATCAAAGTCATAAAGTGACATCGCTTTCAAAGCAACTGCCTGGCTATGACATGTAATTCCCAATTTGCGCACCAGTCCCTGTTCCTTTGCTTTTACCATCATCTCCATAACGCCTCCAGCACCGAATGCCTGATCCACTTCTTCTTCACGAGTAAGCGCGTGCATTTGATAAATATCAAAATAGTCAGTGCGAAGCAATCGAAAGGACTCTTCAAACTCCTTTTGGGCATCTACTCTCATTCTGCAACCGGTCTTGCAAGCAAGATGTATATTCTTACGATATGGAACAAGGGAATTTCCGAGTTTCTCTTGTGCATCTCCATATGATGGGGCAACATCAAAATAATTGATGCCACGGTCAATTGCCCATGATACATATTTGTCAGAAGCACTTTGACCATCTTCCATAGAAACTATACCGCCATATACCACTGGTGTAATTTCAAAGCCTGTATTACCAAATTTTCTTTTAATCATAATTTAACACCCCATTAATTTTTTTAGTATAAATCTGTAATAATTACCTGTGAATTTTTTTAAATGATTACATACCTTTACAATATTAAAGCATTGAAAATGAAGGCGTCAAACATGTGGGGATGTATATTTATACAAACCTAGTCTTAGAGAAAAGTTTCTAATGGAAAAGACTAATCGAGTCCATCAACGGACATTTATTATTAATTAAAAATAAATGTTTACAAATATTAATTTCTGTGTTATTATTAGTTCATAAACAAAGAAACAGAATTAAATTGGTAAAAGAGGTGGAAGAAATTCCACATAGATATTAACTTTCATTAGATAAATTAAAAGAATCGCTAATAGAAAGGGGATAGTCCAATGTATCAAATTAAATCTTCAGAGTTTTTAGAGGGTAGTAGAATTTTATAAATAAGAGGTCTTTAAGATATGTGATAAGACAAAGGAAAATTACTTAAATTAAAATGAATTACTATACTCTAGTTATTTTAAAATTAAATATATAGATATATTAGAAGGGAATTCATTTAGTGAATTCCCTTTTATTTAGATTATGAGTATAATAACATTTAAAGCAGGCGAAATAAATGTAAAAAATTAAAATTTTTAAAGATAAAGATGAAATAAAGCGACAAATAAGAGATATTAACTATTCATATAAGTGAAAATTTCAAAAGCGTAGTAAGTTTCAGTATTCTCCAATTGATTATCATCCTCCCAATAATAAGATTTTTATGATTTTATTTCTTAATCATAATATACAAAGGAATTAAGAATTTATGAGGTGGACTTTATTTGACTTTAATAATGAAGTAGTACTTATTTACAAAAATGTTACGCTATATAGAGGAAATTGGAAATTAATGTAGAAATATAGTTTATGGATGTTTAAATAAAATGGTAATGAAAGGGGTTAATATAATGGAAAATAAAATTGTAAACTGGGGTGTAATCGGGTGCGCAGGAATTGCAGATAGTGCGGTCATTCCTGGAATAAAAGCTGCAAGTAACGCAAAACTCTATGCTATTTCCAGCAGGAATAAAGAAAAACTTGAGGACTACAGTCAAAAACATAAACCGGTTAAATCATATCAGAGTTATAACGATCTACTTGATGACCCAGATATTAATGCAGTCTATATACCACTTCCCAATTCACTACATTGTGAGTGGGTTATAAAAGCCGCTGAAAAGAAAAAACATATTCTTTGTGAAAAGCCTCTAGGCATTACATCTAAAGAAGTAGAGGTTATGCGAGAGGTTTGCGAAAAAAATGGCGTGCTCCTTATGGAGGCATTTGCTTACAGACACAGTCCTCTAACACTTAAAGTTAAAAGTCTTGTGGAAGAAGGCATGATTGGTAAGCTTAAATTTATCGAAGCTAATTTTAGTTATGTTTTGACTGATATGAGCAATGTACGTATGAATAAAACCCTTGGAGGTGGAGCTACCTATGATGTTGGAAGCTATAACTTCAATATCATTAGACATATAGCCGGTTCTGAACCAATATCCATATTTGCAACTGGAGAGATGGGAGAAAAATCATCTGTAGATGAGTCTAGCTGTATAATGATGGAGTTTAAAGATGGTTTGAAAGCTGTTTCATATTGCTCTCTTAATAGTATGGATCGATGCGGATATACCATAGTTGGAGAATCAGGAGTTATAGAAGTTCCTGTAAAGTTCAATAGTAAGGGTACTACTAAAATAATTTTAAAAAGAGAAATTGGAATTGAAGAGATAAATATTGATTGTCCAGATAACTACATGCTTGAGGTAGAGCAATTCGGAAGATGTATTACTTTAGGTGAGAACCCTCTTCTTACTTTGGAAGATTCATATAATAATGCAAGAGTTATTGAAGACTCACTAAATAAGATTGTTAATAAAAATTAATAGATTCGGTAAAAGGTGGGGTAAATCGTCTGGAAGTTTGAGGCAATCTAATTATTGGGGGTCAATAATTAGATTGCCTCAGTTATTACTACTGTGGGAATACTTATGTATGTGTTATAGAAAAAGGCTTGAATTTGAAACATGTGATTGCTTTGAAAATCAAATACAATCACAAAATACTATTATGAACCTTTTACTTAGTTTTATTCGTAACCTTTTTCATGGCCTTGTTAATTTCTTGGTCAACAGATTCATTATAGATGTCAGCGTAAGTTTTTGAATCTTTGATTAGATCGTCGCAGAAAGCCGCTACGTCACTGCCCGTTACTTCGAGCACGCCTTTCCCAAAGGCCGCGCCCTCTTCAAAAAAATCGATAATCCCTGAGAGTAAACCTATCCCGTCTGTTAGCTGGGCAGGGCCGACCTTATAAAGATATTTTTGAATCTCTTTATAAACAATCTGATAATATTTCGGGAGCGATTTGACACGCGCCACGTGCGTACGCCATTCTTTTTTGCCTTCGATGATATCTTGTATTCTCATTTTATCCTCCTATTCACCTAATTTTTTAGCAATATTATTGCTCAGTTGCTTGCGCCACTTGTCGCGAAAAGACTTTGCCCCATCTTCAACCACCAGCGCTGAACAGAAGCCTTTGATATCGTCACCCAAAACCTCTTGTACACTCTGGCCGTCCGCATCCGTTTCTTCGAGCAGGCCAAGCACACCGTCAAGAATTGGCATGAGGTTGCGACCGGTGAAATCTGCGTGCAGCCAAAGATTAGCTTTAATTTTTTCCCATGATGCTTGATAATTAGGCGATAGTTTTTTAGCCCTAGATTCAAAAGTTTTCAATTCTTTGGTAATGTCGCTTCCAGTGATTTTTTTTCCGAAAATTCATTTTTTCTTCTCCTTTAACTGGTTGATTTTTGATGATACGAATTCCCATTTTTCCCAGAACCTTCTCAGCTCCTCACGCCCCGCGTTATTGAGCTTGAAAAACTTTCGCGGCGGTCCCATATCTGATGGCTTTTTTGTAATTTCAACTAATTTATTTTTCTCCAGTCGCACCAAGATTGTATAGACCGTTCCGTCTACGACATCTGAAAATCCGAGCGCATTCAGCCGCCTAGTAATCTCGTAGCCATATGTTTCCTCATGACTGATGATTTCAAGAACAGAGCCTTCCAGTACACCTTTTAACATTTCCGTGATATTTTCCAAATGATTCACCTCTTCACTATGTAGTATTACCGGTATTTAGTATAACTTACTACTTCTATATAGTATCACGTAGTAGTAGTAAGTCAATATTAATATGAAGGTTAAATTAAAACTACTAAAATCATGAAAGTTATGGATTTGAAAATAACGGAGACGTGAGAAGGGGGTACGGCAACGATACACGAATCGTTTTTGCACCCATATATGGTACACTATAAAAGTTAATTTTTGATAAGTTTTCATTGAAAAAAAGTCTTTTATTACAGGTGGTTTTGGAGGGAAGAATTGAATGTAAATAGCAGATTGACATATAGTTTTGAAAGGAATACAATATGAATGAGTTCATATTATGTTGGTTTGTATCTCTAGGAGGCACTATGGCAAGAATTGGAAAAGAAGAAAAGGAAAGAATAAGGAATAAAATAATTGAGGTATCAAAGCGAAACTTTGTAGAATATGGGTATGATAAAACATCGATTAATACAATTGCTAAGGCTGTGGGAATTGCAAATGGAACCATATTTAATTACTTTGAGAGTAAAGAGGAAATCTATTTGGCTACAATAATTAGTAATTCTAGCGATATTAAAACTACGGATTTAACTCTTGAAAAAAAAGGTTGTATAAATGAACAATTAATAAAAATGCTAGAAGATGATGTAATGAAATCACTATCATTAGAAAAAGAAGTGCTTGCAGAAATAATATTTGTCTCCTTAAAACTGAGAAAACGTAAAGAAATATCCTTTAGCGATCTAGTCAATTTAGATAGAAGTTATATAGATAAGATAGAATCGGTACTTAATCTACATGGATATGATAATGCAAGGCTTGCAAGTGAAATTATATATAACAATATTATTTCTGAATGTTTATTATATTTGTACACTGAATCAGTATCAAAAACAGCTCTACTAAAGGAAATACAGAATAAAACGCTTGCAATATTAAATGGTTTTCAAATGAAAGATGAATGATTATGGGAAATGTTATTGTAATAATTGTATTATGTTTATTGATTGGTTATGTGTTGTTGATTAGTTATGGTTTGTTTTTAAAAAATGAGGGGCAATATCCTTTTGTGGAGGCTGATCTTGTAAAAAAAGGTGGGAAATACGCTAGAAACTCAGATGGTAGAATTATCGAGTATTTTACATATGGAAAATTAACAGATTACGACTATGTTGTTATTAACATGCATGGTTCAGGATTAGAAGCAAAATATGAATGTGAATTTTATTCATCTGTATGTGAAGGGTTAAATGTAAAAGGGATTTTGATTAGTATGCCAGGATGTGGATATTCAGACATACAGCCAGGAAGAGTTGTATATAATTGGGCTAATGATGATTTAAGAACAGTGCTTGAAGCGGAAGATGTCAAGGAGTTTATGATAACAGGGCATTCTCAAGGCACAATACATGCTATGGCAGCTGCCAAATATTTTGGGAACAGATGCATCGGTTTAGGGTTGTATGCGCCATTTATTCCTAAAAACCAGTTGAAAGACAAAAAAATAAAAAGTGTAATTGGAGATGGGTATGTACCCTATACAAAAACCCTTGAGAAAATATATGGTGCATAATTCTTTTCTATAATTCATTTAAGTTTAGTTGTGTTCTTAAAACAAACTGGGAAAGCTGCAATTAGAAAAATTGGAAAAAGAATTGATCTGAGTAGTTCTGTTTCAAATAGATTTATAGATGCGATGCAACGTAGTGTCGTTAGAGGGAGTATAGGTGCAAGTTATGAATCGACTCAGGATGTGGCATTTGAATTTGGTTTTGATTTGTTCTCAATTAACAATGAAAATATAGTAATTTGGCATGCAAAAGATGATAATGAGTGCCCTGTTGAACATTCGCATTTATTAAAAGAAGCATTTGAAGAAAATTGCGGAAGAGAAGTGGTATTTAAGAGTGATGATGAAGGATTTGGCCATTTAACATATGCACAAGAAAAGTACCAAATACCAGAGTCTTCATTAATCTTTGAACTTATTAAGAATATCGAAATTCAGAGTGCTTAAGGTGGATTGTGAGTTGTAACGCTGTGGATAATTATACGAAGAATAGTTAAGAGGAAAGTAGGCATGTTATCTATATAGGTATATTACTTGTAATGATTATTGGTTTTTTAATTTATGACTACAAGAAGTTTATAAAAAAATGTAAAGAGAAGATAGAAAGTTATAATTTTATAGAACGAAATATGGAAAAGTTAAGTATCTAGATATTGGAGATGAGAAGAACCCACTAATTCTGCATGTAATTCAATTGATTTTACATTTTTTATGTTTAGTCCATAGTAGCCTGGTCTATTAATTGATATAACACGAAATCCATTTTCTACTAACCAGTCAAATGCTAAAACTGAGTCCAATCCCGCTCCGCCACCACCGCAAAATAAATCTACGATGAAGTATTGAAAGTAGAGTATTGTTCACTACTAATGTTAAAAAAATAGATATAATATTAATATTATATTCCAGAAGAGAACTTCAACAGGTTTTATGTTGAGGTTCTTTTTTAGTGTGCCAGGCATGGCAATTAACTAGGTGGTGAAAGTCCATTGTGGGGGTCTGTAGTTACCAACCACTAGCTGAAGACAAGGTATCCACCGTGAGGTGTGAGCTGGAGGAAGTCCTAGGCA
>NZ_JBNMNU010000100.1:0-15775 GCF_051278035.1 Clostridium sp. | reverse complement strand
TTTCAAATATTGGTCCTGCTGTTAGTTCGCAATTTAATGAACTAAGAGTTGCAAAAAAATTTCCCATCGTTGAATTAACCTCTGTGTACGGAGTATCCGATATAAGGGACGTTGTTACTACAACCGTCGGTGGAACAGTCACTAATGATGCTACAGAATACAGTGTTAGTACTGCTGCAATTGGAACAGCTTCTGCCATACTAGAAAGTGCTTTAAGAGGAAGATATGAACCTGGTTTTGCAGGGGAGGCTGGAATAGGTGTTCGTATTCCCATTTCGCCAGTAGGAAATCAGATAGCTAGCTGGGGTATGTTTGACAGCCAAAACGGTGCTTTTTTCGGATCTACTAGTACAAATATATTTGTAGCAATAAGAAGATCCGGAGTAGATACTGTTATCAATCAAGCCTCTTGGAATGTAGATCCTCTAGATGGAACAGGACCAAGTGGAATAACGCTTAGCCTATCCAAGGGAAATATATATCAAGTTGTATTTACTTGGTATGGGTATGGGGTCATTGAATTTAGGGTAGTATTACCGAATCTAACTACGGGAGCGCAAGAGGTTATAACAGTCCATCGCTATTCGCCTACTGATGAGACAAGTATTGCTGATCCTAATCAACCTTTAAGGGCAGAAATTGACAACAACGGAACTGAAACTGCTTTTGATTTATTCATAGGAGGAAGAGAATATAGTATCGTAGGAAAATATAATCCTACCTTTCGAGTAACATCAGAAAGAAGAAGAATTACAAATCTCACAACCACATTAACGCCTATTATTTCATTCACTAGAAAAGCAATTTTCCCATCTGGTTCAGGAAGAGACAACTCTGTAGAGATAAATTTAGAGGAGATTAACATTATTACTTCGGAAGATTTAGCTTACCAAGTATTATTAGGTGGATCCATAGATGGTGCGTTTGTAAATTATCCAACACCTAGTACTATCATCCCTACTGCAGAAACAGCTCTATTGGTAAATAGAACATGCACAACCATTACGGGTGGAGAAGTTGTGTTTCAAGGGGTTGTATCAGGCGGATTAGGGTTAAGTAGTACAAGAGTATTAGCCTCAAGTCTGCTCTTGGATTTTAACCTTCCTATTAATCAGTTTGTCACATTAGCAGTAATTAGACTTGCAGGTTCTCCAACAAACACAGTTAGTTCCACCTTTAGTGTCACGGAGAGTTGGTAAATGAATCTGATAAAAAATTAAGTAATGGAATTACTTCTACTAAATAAACAGCCAAAAAGGATGCCTTAGGGCATCTTTTCTAACTGTAACATAGAAAATATGGGAATTGTTATAATTTTTTATTACCTATAATGTTATAACACGTACTTTCCATTTTGAAAGTAAAAGGTTGAGTTTAAACAAATATGTGATAACAATCACATTAATAGTGATTAAATATATCTTATCTAAGATAGTCCTCTAATGCCTCATCCCAGTTTCTAGTTATATCACCAGTAGTAAGTTCTAACATATAATTTCTAAGCACTGAGAATTTTGGCCTTTTGGCAAGTCGTTTAAACTCTTCTGTAGTGCACGGTAAAACTTTTGTAGTAATACCTTTAAGTCTAAATATTTCTTTAGTTAATTCATACCAGGTGCATTCTCCTTTGCAGTTACAATGAAAAAGCCCATAATTACTATCTTCTACCAGTCTTATTATAACTCTAGATACGTCAACAGTACTTGTAGGGGTGCCCATTTGATCATTTACTACTTTTACTTCATTATTTGTTTTACTTAAATTTATCATAGTCCTTACGAAATTATTTCCATCTCCATAAAGCCATGCTGTTCTTACTATATAATGTTTAGGGTTATGACTTTTAACTAGAAATTCTCCTTGTAACTTACTTTTTCCGTATATACTTTGTGGATTAACACTATCAAATTCTGTAAGTAGTTTATATTCATTAGAGTCGAAAACGTAATCTGTTGACACGTGAACAATGGAAGCTCCAATTTGATTTGCGGCTGCTGCTAAATTTTTAGGACTCATAGTATTTACCCTATAGGCTAAATCTATTTCTGTCTCACATTTGTCCACAGATGTATATGCAGCACAATTAATTATTACATCTGGTTTTATAATATTTACAAAACTATAAACTTCTTTAACATTTGTTATGTCTAAGGATGAAGAAACTGTAAGGGTTAGATCGATATTAGCTTGCTTTTTATATTGATTTGTGAGTTCTCTTCCAAGCTGACCATTAGCTCCAGTAATTAATATTTTCATAATATATGCTCCTTTATCTTAAGTACTCACCAGAAGTAATATTATCCATCCACTCTTCATTTTGTAAATACCATTCAATAGTTTTCTCTATTCCTATTTCAAAGGTAGTTTGTGGATACCAACCTAACTCTTGAACAATCTTTTCTGGATCTATTCCATATCGCGTGTCATGACCTTTTCTATCTTCCACATAGGTAATTAAATCTTCGGTAACGGTTTTATCTTTATTTTTGTTTATAAAATTAATAATTTTTTTTGCTATTTGTATATTGGTTCTTTCATTATGACCACCTATATTATATACTTCGCCGTATATTCCATATTTCAAAACGGTATCAATAGCTTTGCAATGATCCTCAACGTAAAGCCAATCTCGTACATTTAATCCAGTACCATATATAGGTAAGTCTTTATGCTGTAAACAGTTGTTAATTATTAAAGGTATTAATTTTTCTGGAAATTGGTAGGCTCCATAATTATTGGAACATCTTGTTATATTTACAGGCATTTTATAGGTGTCAAAATAGGATTTTACCATTAAATCAGCACCAGCTTTACTTGAAGAGTATGGACTATGGGGATCTATAGGCGATGTTTCAATAAAATAGCCTGTATCCCCAAGCGATCCGTAGACCTCATCTGTTGATATTTGTAAAAACTTCTTTCCTTCTTTAAAGTCATTTTTTATAAACCATGCATTTTTAGCTGCATCTAAAAGAGTTACGGTGCCGAGAACATTAGTTTTAACAAAAGGCTCAGGATCATTTATACTTCTGTCCACATGTGTTTCAGCTGCGAAATTTACAACATAGTCTATATCATTTGCAGAAAATATGGTTTCTACTAATTCCTTATCACATATATCCCCCTGTATAAAGGTATAATTTAACTTACTATTTAAATCTTTCAAATTATCTAAATTACCTGCATAGGTTAATTTATCTAGATTGATTATTTTTACATCAGAATAATTATTAAACATATAATGAATAAAATTTGAGCCTATAAATCCAGCACCACCAGTTATAAAATAAGTTTTCATCTATATTTAGTCTCCTTTTTATTAAACAAATATTTCTATGTCTCTTAGTTTGTTTAGATTTTTATCCTTGTCTGATAAAAATACAGATGATAACCCTTCTAGGGGCCACTGTACATCTATATCCTCGTCTGTCCATAAAATTCCACTTTTATGCTCTGGCCTATAGTAGTCCGTGCACTTATAATTAAATATAGCAATTTCAGATAGTACTAAAAAGCCGTGAGCAAAGCCTTCTGGAATGTACAATTGCTTTTTATTTTCATCTGTAAGAATAACGCCTACATATTTGCTAAAGGTAGGCGAATCCTTCCTCAAATCGACAGCTACATCAAAGACTTTCCCCTTAGTAACTCTAACTAATTTTCCTTGAGGATGACTTATCTTAAAATGAAGGCCTCGCAAAACGCCCTTTTTAGATTTTGACTCATTATCTTGAATAAATTCCATGGTAAGTCCTACATCAAAATAATCTTGTTTATTATAACTTTCCATAAAATACCCTCTAGTATCTCCAAATATTTGAGGCTCTATTATATATAAATCACTAATTTTTGTTTCTATGAAATTAAACTTACCCATATAAAAACCTCCATTACTTATGCTTTATAGTGGAAATATATTAGAATTTGTTTCATTATTTTCATAAGCTAATTGAACTAGATATTTACCATATTCTGTTTTTATTAGTGGCTCAGATATTTTCAAGAGCTGATTTTTATCTATAAAACCATTAGTATAAGCTATTTCCTCTATACAAGCTATATATAATCCTTGTCTTGTTTGTACCGCTTCAACAAAATTAGCTGCATCTAAAAGCCCTTTATGAGTTCCTGTATCGAGCCATGCCATACCTCGACCAAGTAATTCTACTTTTAAATTTCCTTTTTGTAAATATTCAATGTTAACATCTGTGATTTCTAGTTCACCTCTAGCAGATGGTTTAATATTTTTAGCAATGTCTATTACATTATTATCATAAAAATATAGGCCACAAACTGCATAATTTGATTTTGGATGTTCAGGTTTTTCTTCGATTGATAGTATATTATTGTTTTCATCGAACTCAACTACTCCAAATTCTTTTGGATTGCTTACATGGTACCCGAAAATAGTAGATCCTTCTTTTCTATTTGCAGCACTTCTAAGACGTTGCGTAAAACCATAACCATGAAATATATTGTCACCAAGGATTAAGGCTACGTTATCATCTCCTATAAATTTTTCACCTATTATAAATGCATCTGCTATACCTCTAGGTGAGGACTGAACAGCATACTGAAGGCTTAGACCTATAAAACTACCATCGGATAGTAACTCTTTAAAAGACATAATATCTCTAGGAGTTGAAATAATTAATATATCTTTTATGCCTGCAAGCATCAATACTGATAGTGGGTAATATATCATCGGTTTATCATATATGGGCAATATTTGTTTTGATACTGATTTTGTTACTGGGTAAAGACGTGTGCCAGATCCTCCTGCTAAAATTATACCTTTCATAATTTGCCTCCTGAAAAAGACGATTCACTGCTTTTATTTATAGTATCCATCAGAGGATAGATTGTATTTTCTTTGAAGTCATTATCATCACTATGGAGTATAAAGTGTTTTCCTTTTGATTTTTCTACTACTAAAGCAATATTTTTATCCATACCAATGTTAGTTTCATTTTTAATATAAGTTAGGTTATCATATAAACCTAGAAACTTATTTATTACATCTTGTGAATTGTCGGAAGAATTATCGTTAGATACTATGATTTCAAATAAACTATCATTTCCAAGTTGACTATATATAGAATTCAAACATTTTTCTAATAAATCAGCTCTATTAAAAGTTGGTATACAAATTGAAATTAATGGGTTGTTTGTTCTATCTTCTAATACCTTTTTTACTTCGCTATCACTTCGAGTTCTAATCCATTGCTTAGTAATAGTATCATATATTTTAATAATAGTAGCAGGACTTCCAGCTACAATGCAGTAGTCGGGCACGTCTTTTGTAACAAAACTATTAGCTGCAACTACGCAGCCTCGTCCAATATGAACATCACCAACAATTGATGCGTTCACACCTATCCATGAGTTTTCTCCAATTACTATTTTATTTGTTATTGAAGTTATTCCTTGATGCATAATTGGTATTCCGACACTTTCATAATTGTGACTGCAGTCTGATATATAGACGTTAGGTGCAATTATAACATTTTTTTCGATAGTGCCTTTATTAGCAATAGAAATTGTGAATCGGCTTCCTATTTGACAACCATCTCCTATAACAATTTTAGGTGAAATATTATTCTCGTACGAACAAATATTAAGCCAACTGTTATCTTTTATAAAGGTGCCAGTACCGATATGAGTATAACTAAAATTACTTATTTTATAATCTTCTGAAATTATAGAGTTGTTTCCAAAACTATAGAACAATTTTGACAGTGGACTATTACTTATTATTGCCGGTTCTCCCATGTATTTTGCCTCCATTTCTTGAGTATATTAAAATATAATAATTTATATAGTAGTTCGTCTATAATAATCTCTATTTGAAATTACAGCTGCAGAGTTTGGTTTATATTCAGCGGCTTTATCATTATACTTAATGGATTCATCTCTGTTGCCTAATCTGTCATAGCAAACAGAAAGTTGTATGCTGGGTATATAACCCCAAAAATCATGAGATATGAAACCCCAGCCATTAACTGGCTTATCAAGTTCCGCTGCAATCTTATACCATATGATAGCTTTGTTATAATCTGCTGATTCAAAATAATAAGTTCCAATATTACAACATATTTCAGCCCTTGGAGTGTCATATTCAAAGCTTTTAAGTAGTATTTTAAGCATATTCTTTTTATCACCTACAGCGTTGTAGCACTTAGAAAGATCAAAACAAGAACTTATATTATCCTCTATCCATCCTTTTTCAGTGTCTAAAAATTCATTGAAATACTTTATTGCTTCCTCGATAAACCCATTTTGGAATAATTCCCTTGAATAATAGAAGATACCTCTTGGGCTTAGAGGGTTTCCCTCAGACAGTATTTTTTTATAAATTAACATATTTCTACCTGGTGCAGCCGCATGTTCTTTTCGATGTGTTATGCAAGTATCGAAGTTTTTAATATTTCCTGCCATGGTTAGGCATTCGTGAACAGGCTCCGTCCACTTAGAATTGTTTGTTCGCTTTGATAAGCGTTCTCTAAAATATGATAGAGTAACAGTTCCATTTGCGTCAAAGCCCACGTTATACATAAGCATTACATTATCCACGTCTAGAGTTAGGTCTTGCTTAAGCTGTTTGAATTTTTCAATATCCTTTTCTAAAATGATATCATCCGCATCTAGCCATAGGATAAAATCCATTTTTGCTTTAGAATAAGAGAAATTTCTAGCAGCAGAAAAGTCATCTATCCACTGGAAATCAAATATTTTGTCTGTATATTCTTGTGCGATTTTTATTGTATTATCTGTAGAACCTGTGTCAACTATAACTATTTCGTCAACAATATCCTTAACACATTCAAGACACCGACCTAAAACATCTTCCTCATTTTTTACAATCATACATAAACTAATAGTTACCATATGAACATCCTAAAGAAAATTTACAATATATAATATGCTATTGATTAAGATAGGAAACATATTTATGAAAAAAGGGGAGGTACACTTTTTAATACTAAGAATAATATGTAATTGAGGAATTATTTGTTTTACTAAGTGTTAGAGGATGGGATAAAGTAATGATTGAAAATAGAAAAACTTCAATAATAATTTTAACTTACAATAATCTTGTTTATAATAAAATTTGCATTGATAGCATAAGAAAATACACTAAAGAGAGTACCTACGAAATAATTGTTGTGGATAATAATTCTACTGATGGAACAAGAGAATGGCTTAAGGATCAAAAGGATATTGTGGTTATTTTAAATGATGAAAATGTGGGGTTTCCAAAGGGGTGTAATATAGGAATAGATGCATCCGCCATTGAGAACGATATTTTGTTTTTAAATAATGATACTGTAGTTACTCCAAGGTGGCTTGATAATCTTAAAGTATGTCTTTACAGTTGTGATAGCATCGGAGCTACTGCATCTATAACTAATAATTGTTCTAATTATCAGTCTATAACCGTTCCTTATATTGATGTTCAAGATATGATTCCATTTGCTGAGGCTAATAATGTATCTAGCCCTGATAAGTGGGAGGGAAAAACACGCCTTGTGGCATTTTGCATGATTGTAAAGAGAGAAGTTCTAAGTAAAATTGGAGTTATGGACGAGAGATTTACACCAGGGAATTTTGAAGATGATGATTTATGTATGAGAATTATAGATTCAGGATATAAGCTGATGCTTTGTAATGACAGCTTTATTCACCATTTTGGTAGTTCGTCTTTTAGTAAAGATTATACTAAATTCAATAATGTTTTAACTGCAAATCGCAAGAAATTTGAGGACAAGTGGGGGTTTGATTCTAACGTTAGTAGCACATTAAAGTTTGACATAATACATCAAATTGTAGAACCAAAAGAAAAGAAATTAGAAATTATTGATTTCGAATGTGGCCTAGGAGCTACACTGCTAAGATTAAAATATATGTATCCGAGTGCTAATATATATGGTATAGAGACGAATGAAAATTTAGGAAGGGTAGGCGGGAAAATCCTAGAGCTTATGATCTCCGATTTCGAAGAAAATTATAGCATGAACTTTAAAGAAGATAAGATAAATTTCTTTGACTATATTATTATTGGAAATAAACTTCAATTAAGTAAAGACCCCTTTAAACTATTAAATGAGGTAAAAAGATTTTTAAAACCTGGTGGATATATAATTGCGACGATTCCAAATGTAATGCACCACTCAGTTATAAAAGAATTATTAAGTGGAAGGTTTATGTATAATGAGGATTCAATCTTAAATAGAAGTAATAAAAATTTTTTCACTTTAACAGATATATACAAAATATTTGATGAGTGTGGATATATTAATCCATTTATATTTCATTACTTCAGTGAACTCTCACCTGAAGATGATAAGTTATTAAATGATATTTGTAGTATTATAGGCGAAAATATGAAAGGATATTTCTTATCTTATGAATATATGGCTAAATTCCAGAAAAGTTTGTAGCCACAAGACTTATACAGTGAAGTAATATGACTAGGAACTATTACTTCTAATTCTCCATATGCTAAATTGTATGAAAATTATAATTAGCAAGGAGAAAATTGTATATGTGGATACTAGTAACTGGAGGAGCGGGTTATATCGGAAGTCATACTTGTGTAGAACTATTAAATTCAGGATATGATGTCATAGTTGTAGATAATTTTTCTAATAGCAAACCAGAATCATTAAAGCGAGTTCAAGAAATAACAGGAAAACATTTGAAATTGTATGAGATAGATATTTTAGATAAGGTTAATTTAGATAAGGTATTTTTAGAAAATGATATAGAGGCTGTGATACATTTCGCTGGGTTTAAGGCTGTAAGTGAATCTATTAAAGTTCCAATATCATATTATCATAACAATATTACAGGAACACTTATACTTTGTGAAGAAATGAAAAAGCATAATGTGAAAAAATTGGTTTTTAGTTCTTCTGCGACTGTATATGGATCACCTAAGAGTGTGCCAATTGGTGAGGATTTTCCTCTAAGTGCTACTAACCCCTATGGTAGAACTAAGCTTATGTTAGAAACAATCCTTCAAGATATTTACGTATCAGATAAAGAATGGAGTATTGCTTTATTAAGATATTTTAATCCCGTAGGAGCTCATGAAAGTGGAATAATAGGCGAAGATCCGAGTGGCGTACCCAATAATTTAATGCCTTTTATAACTCAGGTTGCAGTGGGGAAAAGAAAATATTTAAGCATATTTGGTGGCGATTATGATACACATGACGGTACAGGGGTTAGGGATTATATTCATGTTGTAGATATTGCTAAGGGGCATATAAAGGCTTTAGATACGATTATGAAAACTAATGGTATAGAACCGTATAATCTCGGAACTGGGGTAGGCTATAGTGTTTTAGATGTAGTTGAAAATTTTAAAAATGCTACAAATAAAAATATACCATATATCATATTAGAACGTAGAATTGGAGATATAGCAGAGTGTTATGCAGACCCAATAAAAGCAAAGAGTGTTTTAAAGTGGAGCGCAGAAAAAAACATTCAAGATATGTGTCGTGATGCTTGGCGTTTTCAAGTTAATAACCCAAACGGATATTAAAAAACTAATGGAAAGGAATGATAAAAAATGAAAAAAAACTTTACATTATACTGGCCAAGCTTTGTAAGTGAAGAATTATGTAAAGACCTTGGCATAATTACTATGATTTTTGATAAACATTTAAATTATAACAGCTCCATTTTATGTAATAAAAATCAAGAAAATTATGAGGAAGTAACAAAGGAGAATATCACAATGAACTATATTGTTGATGACGATACGGTTAGTAATGTTTTGAAAAATACAGATGTTCTCATGCTTATAGAATTTTATGATTTTAATTTATTAATGATAGAGAAATTCAAATCCATTAATCCAAAAGGAAAAATATATTTAAAACTTGACATAAATGTACACTGGCTTAGAAGAATAGTATTTGGTGAGGATACTATTAGACTTCTAAATACTTGTACTCTTATATCTGTAGAATGTAAGAATATCAAAAAAATACTGGACAAAAAGTGGCCATTTAAAATTGAATATATACCAAATGGGTATTATAACGCTGGCATTAACAGAATTATAGAATATAAAGAGAAAGAAAATACAATGATTACTGTAGGAAGACTTGGGACATATGAAAAAGCAACAGAGGTTTTGCTTGAATCATTTGCAGTAGCGTCAAAAGTATTAACAAATTGGAATCTAAAACTTGTAGGGAGTATAGAGCCGTATTTTAAGGCGTATATTGATAATTTTTTTATTACTAATCCAGAACTTAAGGATCGAGTTATTTTCACTGGAAGAATTAACGATAGAAAATTAATTGAGCAGGAATATCAGAAAGCAAAAGTTTTCTGTCTTGCGTCAAGGTGTGAGGGATTTCAAATGTATTTGGAGAAGCTGCTAACAAAGGTTGCTATATAATCTCATCAGATATAGATCCTGCATGGGATATTACAGATGACAAAAAATATGGAAGCATATTTCCTATAAATGATCATATTGCCCTTGCAAATGAGATGATAAAAGTATGTTCTGATGAAACAAGACTGGAAACAGTATGCAGGGATATTCAAACATTTACAGAAGAAAAGTTTGAGTGGATAAAGCTTTGCGAGAAGATAGATTCATACTTAAATGAAAATGATTAACCTTTGAATGAATTAATGCAGTCCCTTGGGGAATAATTAAATTGAATACCAATCCTAAGACTAGCTTTACGCTAACCTCAGAATTGGGTTATATTACCACATTATATTTTCCTTTGTCACGCTCCTTAAAATCAAATTAACTACGGACAAAATAACTACTTGTAATTCAGGTGTTATTATATCTTTACCTGCAATTTGTTGTGCTGCAGCTCCTACTAACATAATTGCATTTACATAAATCGTTTTGCTCAAATACCACTTTTTGCTGGCTATTACCTCTATTGGTTTGATCTCTGACATTTTTAATTCCTCCTTCTTTTACTTATGAATTTTATTTGCTAAGATCATTTTATTAACTTATTCCAAGTTCTATTTCCAACTATTCCATCACTATCTAAGCCATTCATCTTTTGATAGATAATTACTGAATTTTTAGTGTCATTTCCAAATATACCATCCACAGCTACGCCCAATTTACTTTGCAAATATCTTACTACAATCCCCTTCGAACCTACTTTAAGAAGCGGTGTTGCCAATACAGAATTTATTGCATTTATGGTATTCACTCCAGCAATTCCATCTACGGAAAGTCCTAATTTCCATTGACAAACCTTTATAGCAAATAAGCTGTTATCACCTAAAATTCCATCTGCAGTTAACTTTAACCCATTTTTACCTGTGAATCCCAATCTATTTAAAGATTTTTGTATTGAAAGTAACTTTGTATCTATCCTTGTAGGAGTAATTCCTGTAACAGTATTATTACCACCAACAACCTTTCCATTTTCATCAAATACTTTATAACCAGGTAAGCTTTTAAGAAGATCAAGTGCATTTTGTAATTTAGAATAGGCTCCCTTTTGAGTTTTAACAGCCTCCCATGATATTCGAACTCTATACATGTGTTCAAAAATCGTAGGTTTTGGAATTACATTGTTAGAATTCGCTGTCGTAGGTTGATTAAGAGTTAAACCTAAATACGAAAATATTCCCTTGACAATTGAGAGTGCTATTTTTTCTTGAAAAGCATATTGTAATAACTCAGCTTCTTCTAAAGCATTAGAAATAAATGCAGTTTCGACTAAAATTGCTGGCATATGACTCATTCTCAAAACTCCAAAATTTGCAGTCTTACACCCACGATTTGTTAATGACGTCGCTTTAACAAGCTCTGATTGTACAGATACTGATAATTTTGCTCCATTAGAACTTATAGGATGAGAAAATGTTTCCACTCCATGAGCGGTTTTATTTACAGCAGAATTACAATGGATAGATGTGAATGTATCACATTTATTGTTATTTGATATTGTTGCTCTCTGTGCTAAAGTTAAATACTTATCTGTAGTTCTTGTATATATTACCTCTTGTCCATTCTCTATTAGTATCCTACCTACAATTTTAGCAATAACTAGAACAATATCAGCTTCATGAGAACGTAGTCCCACTGCTCCTGGATCACTACCACCATGTCCGGGATCTAAGCAGTGTTTATATATTATATTGGCCATTTATAGATCATTCCTCCAATTTTTTATCTAATATTCACGATTCATAATTATATTTTTAGATGCTTTCGATATATATTATGCAGCTTGTACAATTAAGTTCATAAATAAAATAGTTAGTTAACATATACTGAGGTTCATAACATTGATTACAGCCTCTGCTTTTTATTAACCAGAGTAACATATATAACCATAAGAAACACTCTATCTACAAGTTCATATATCTACTCCCATATATATTATGTAGAATATAATTAACAGTTCACAATTAATAAAACCCGCTAAGGTCAGGAAATAAATTTTAATTCCCTAAAAGATTTAAATTAAAGAAAGACAAGCCATTCTCTTCATACTGCATATTATATGGTATAAATAAGTTATTTAAGTTATTTAAGTTATTTATAGTTATTCAGCACAATGGAGATGAAATAATGGACAACAGTGACATCCTTTTAAAGATATATGAAGGGATCGGTATAATTAGCATTCTTACTGAAATTTTTACAGGAATGCAAACCTCATATCTTATCCTTTTGGTTCTTATTTTGATGGATACTTTTACAGGAATATCTACTGCTATAAAATATAAAAGATTTTCCAGTATAGGATTACGAAAATCCATCAGAAAAATTATAACCTATGCGATTTCAATCATCACGGTTAGAATGTTAGAGATTGTTCTAAATCCAATAGTAATAACAACAATGTTATCCAGAATTATTATTTCCTTTTTAGCAATTACAGAGGGCGTAAGCATTCTAGAAAATTTAACTTTATTAGGCGTACCGCTGCCTAATAATATCTTGAATTTATTAATTAAGCCCATAAAAATACCAATATTGAATAATATGTTAGAAAGTTCGAAAGACCGTGAAAAAGAGTTTTCTGGCCTTAATTATATTGTGAATTCTCAAATTAATAATTTAGATGATAAATATATAAAAAGTTTTTTAAAGATTAGATATGATGAATTTAAAGAAGTTATTAACCAAATTATGTTTATTGATGATGCTAATAATAATCCAGATATACTGTATTACAAGGTAATATCTTTTGTAGAACTATTCCTTAAGAATTCAAGTAAGAAGTATTTAGAAAAAAATATTCCACCTAATTATATTGAATGTTTCTCGGAAAAAAATAATAATACTATATTCGAATTCCTAACAAAACTGAAAATTACTTGTTATTCTGAGAACACAATAAGGGAAAAAAAAGAGCAACTTATTGATATTATTATAGTGATTGTATATCAATCAATAATTGATTTAAACAATTGTAAGTAGAGGTAAACCCTAGATTTAAAGCTAATCTAGGGTTTTTTAATTTAAGAGCTTTTATTACTGATTTAAATACTTGTTTTTTTACTTAGTGAACCCATCAATGCAAGTTACAAGCTCTCCTATTTCGGGTTTGCTAAGTTGCGCATCGGCCCCTACAGCATATCCTTTATGCTTTAAATCATCTGTAATTAAGGAGGAGAATAGTATGACCGGCAATTTTTTAAGAATCTTATGTTCTTTAATTTTCCTTGTTAGCGTATGACCATCCATTTGAGGCATTTCAATGTCAGTTATAAGTACGTTAACTTCTTCTATGAAATTGCTGTTTTTCTCATCCGCTAGATTAAGCAGATAATCTAAAGCTTGCTTTCCGTCATTAAATATTCTTAAGTTGTTAAAGCCAGCCTTAATAAGAGTATCTTTTAATAATCGTCTTATTAACGGAGAATCATCAGCTAAAACAAGTTTAACCTTTGATCTGTCTTTATAGGCTATCTCAATAATTTTATCCTCGCTTATTCCGGTAGAAGGGCTAATATCAGTAACTATTTTCTCGAAATCCAGAAGTAATATTATTTTATCATTTAGAACAATATTTCCAATAACTAGCGAATTAATTGATATGTCATCAGGCTTAGTTATTTTTTCCCATTTGATACGTTGTACACCTACAATACTATCAATGCTAAAGGCTACCTCGATTTTATTAAATGAACAAAGAATTATTGTAGATTGAACTTCAGTTTTATACTGTTTTTCTAAGATGTATTTTAAGTCTACTAAAGTTATTATTTTATCTCTATATAGAGTTAGTCCTGCTATGGCAGGATGTGAATCAGGGAGCTTGGTAATGTTAGTTGTATTTATTACCTCTTTAACTTTTATAATGTTAATTGCATAATGCTTTTGGCTTACCACAAACTCAAGTATTTCAACCTCGCCAGTTCCAGATTCTAGTAGTATATTATTATTATTCATATTTTTTCCTCACTTTCGAATTGATATAAAATTGATTATAACAGAAGAGTACATAATAATAAAAAATTATATATATACTATATTTCGGATAGAATTATAATAACTTTACTTTAAAATATAATATAATAGTGAAATTATTCTTCTAAATATGGTAAACTATATAATAAGCGTTAAAACGTTAGTAGCATTAATAGAGGGTGAAAAAAATTGATAATAAATTGCGGATGGATAGAAACTATAGAGAAAAAGTACACATTTATATTGTGGGGACTAGGTGGAGAAACTAAGTGTACAAGGCGCGGTAGAAGACCTAAAAATGCACTTCCACTTTATGAAGAAATGGTTTCGGTTTTAGAACTTCGTACCACGATAAGTAGTTCAGCTCCAGAAATAAAATGTGGAAAATATAAATATGATGCAATAAAAAAGCAGCTGTTTAAGAGGGAAATTAGAGGTGTTGAGTTTACTAATTTAGATGCATTCCATATGCTTTTAAATATAGAGAGAAAACATCTAGTGGGAGTAGAGTTGTCTCAGGAGTTAAAGTTTTGGATTACTGTGGCAAAATTCACAGCAGAGCTAATTATAAAACATAAATATCTGCCATCATTAACCATTGATAGAGCCCATGAAAAAGTGGATTCTCAGTGGAGATGGCATACAAGCGATTCTGAATATATTTACAAGAAGAAGGCTTTGTGCAGTAATATGCCCACAGAGTGCAAGGCGTATTTCCCATTAGAAAATGATGAGTTTATATATACAAATAGTAATAAACTTATAAGCAATTTCATGGATTCTGTTATTGACAGTATGGTGAGAGGAAGTTCTAGTGAAATTAATAGGGATAGTGAACCCTTAGAGGGTGGTATTAGTAGCTTAGGTAGCACCTGGATTCATTCTCTTTTTTCAGACTCGCAAGATATACCTGCGGATAGAAGTGATCAAATTGAAATGTTAAACCAGTATAAGAAGTGGATAGAACCTATAAAAATAAAAAACACTAATTTCAAATTTCGTACATGTTTTAAAGTTGTACCTCCTACAAGAGGAGATATTTGGACAATTGAATATTTGCTCCAAGCAAAGGATGATTTAAGCCTTATGCTACCAGCAAAAATGATTTATGAAGAATCTGTGGATACTATTACTTATTTAAATAATAAATTTAATAATCCTCAAGAAAGACTTCTAGAGGACTTAGCGGTTGCATCAAAAGTATTTATTCCGATTCAAAGGAGTTTATATGATGTAGCGCCTGTGGAATGCAAGTTATCTATGGATGAAGCTTATTCATTTTTAAGAGAATCAGCTTATTTTTTGAAGGAAATAGGATTTGGTATTATTGCACAAGCTTGT
>NZ_JBNMNU010000099.1:0-15785 GCF_051278035.1 Clostridium sp. | reverse complement strand
AAAACTTCTCTGCAGCATCAATTATATATTTTTTATCAGTGTTATCATGTATGTACTTTATTTTTATAATAGCTTTTTCACTTTTTATTTTACCTAAAGATTTTATCGCATAACTTATCACTTGTGAGTTCTCGTCCCCAAGAGCTCTTAGTAATGCACCTTCTGCTCTAATGTCTCCTATTTTTCCCATGGCTGAAACTGCCATTCTTCGTACATTTATGAATTTATAAACAGAGGCTTTAATTAAAATATCTATACAAGATATTTCTTTTAATTCCCCTAAAATCCAAACTGCCGCCTCTTTGTCTTTTGGCATCATATCAGTGTAACTAGTTTTTATTAACCCCACTAGTTTATTTTTATTATCCTCTAGGAGTGAATTTAGGAAATAAATTTTATCTTCTTTCCCGGCCTTAGCAATACTCATAAAAAGTTCAGAAGGATCATTACTTTTAGCTAAAAATCTATATTTTATCTTACCACCAATTATGTGTTTTTGCACAATAGAATTTTCCAAATTTCTAATTTTACATATAGATTCCATACTTTTACCCTCTAGGAACAAAAAATAAGATATTTCTTCTTCAGAATATTGACTAGCACACTGCCAGTCAATGTTAATCAATCCCTTTTTCAAAAGTCTCTCACCCTACCTTGTAGCTATTTTTTACCATTTTCACACAATATCTCTGAAATAATTTTAATACCTTCTTCTATTTCTGGTTTCCTAATTTCCGAGAAACTTAGTCTGAAATAACTGTTACCTTGTTCAGCATTTTTATAAAACAATACCCCTGGAGTAATTAAAACGCCTCTATTCTTACAGCTATAAAACAGTTGCATCGAATTTATTTTAAATTTATCGGTAACCTTAAAGTAGAAATATATTCCTCCCTCTGGAGTATAATATGTAACCATATTGTAAAAATACTTCTCTATACAATCCAGCATAAATTTATACTTGTTTTTATATGCCATATTAAGATATGTCATATGTTCTCTCCAAAGATTTCTATTTATATATAAATCTAAAGCTCGCTGCATAAGACTTGATGTTGATATATCTGTGTTCATCTTTGAATTCTGAATCTGCTCTTTATATATTTCTGGTGATATCATATATCCAAGTCTTATTCCTGGAAGAAACAGCTTAGAAAAACTCTTTATATAAATAACTCTATCATTTACGTCTAAGCTCTTAAAACTCTGATATTTCTTATCATCATATATTAACTCTGATAAATAATCATCTTCAACAATATAAAAATTGTATGATTCTGCAAGTTCTAATATTTTCATTTTTTTCCTAAGACTATACGTCGCCCCGGTAGGATTTTGAAAATAACTCATGGCGTAAAAACATTTTATTCTATTTTTTTTTAGTATTTCTTCAAATTCGTATAAATCTATACCATCTTCTAGAATAGCAGCTTCGAATATATTAGCCCTTCTCCACTTAAAAACAGTTAGAGCACCACTATAAGTTGGTTTTTCTACAATTACATTATCATGAACATTTATTATAGACTTTGACACTATATCAATGCCTTGCTGTGCACCTGAAATAATTAATATATCTTCAGTACTTACCTTACTATCCCAAAAAAATTTACTTATACAATTTCTCAGACCTTCATATCCTAGCGATTCCTTGTAAGCAAACGCCTGTGCACCATCTCTATCTAATACTTCATTTAATACATCTTTAAATACCGTTACAGGAAAAAATTCACTGCTGGTGATTTCGCCAGTGAAATCTACATATTTTTCAAGTTGTTCTCCAGATATTTTTTTTAATGTATTCGAATATTCTTTTCTAAATCTTAAATTAGTCTCTCTTTTTTTTGCGTAAGTTCCACTGCCCATCTTTTGATATGCATACCCTTCTGCTTCAAGCTTTTTATAAGCTTTTACTACTGTAACCTCATTAACCATGAGTATTTTTGATAATTTCCTTATGGATGGTAATTTTTCACCATCCTCAATGTTATTTTCATCAATCATTTTTTTTATATGCTTTGAAATATCTATGTATTTTGAAAATTCCGGGTTAAATTCAAGTTCATACTTTTGCATATTGCCCCCTTTTCACCTCGAAAATATTATATAAAGTAAACATTTTGCTTAAATAAAATCTTATCATTGTCCATCTTGAAATCTCTAGTTTCCTTTTTAATAATATCTCCTTCCCAAAGTTTGCTAAGAAGTTCTTCCATATCTATATCAAAATTCACAAATAAGTCTTCTGCCATAATTTCTTCGGAACTTAAAAATTCGTCTTTTTCTCTCATATAATTTAAAAGTAAGCTACAATTATTTTTCAAACTTATATTTATACTTTGTTCTAGAAATGTCATAGTTTCCTTAATTGCCTCTTCTATATTTGAGTTTTCAAAAAACAATTTATCGACACATTGTTTAAACTCGTCATTTAAATTTAAAGCCATAGCCATAACATCCTTACTAATCATATATCCTGCTGAGTTTATATATAGTCTTGAATATTTCTCTATACATCTTATAGCAGTACTGTAGGCCGTATATATACCATTGCTCCATAAATACTTTTTACATACACCCATATCTTTTAATAGTTTACCTAAAAAATACATTCCCCATCGTTCACGATCAGCATCAGGGAAAAACCTACCACCGTCAAATCTTACAGTTATATCCATGTCTTTCGAAAACACTAGTCTTGAAGAAGAGAAAATTCTATGCATATATCCACCCTTAAGGTTGTCAGAATAAATTTGTATAAATTGCTCCTTACCCATGAGTTTAATATGTACAGGAACACCATTTTCTTCTGTATGTATATTCCTAATTTCATCTGTGTTTTGCTTAACAATTACGAAAAGATCAATATCTGATTCTTCCCATAAATCACCTGTTACCATACTTCCAAAAACCATTACGGATAGAACAGCTTCATCAATTTTTATTCTATCTACTACACTATTAAATGCTTTTTGATATTGTAAAATAGTTTTAGTCATTCCAATCGCCCCCAAATTTTTATTTCTTTATCCACGATTATAACATAATTCTTTAGAATATAAAATAAAGAGAATCAAGTTATAATAAACCTGTTCTCTTTATTAGTATTTAACTATTTACAATCACACTTTGATAATTTAAGCAAATTATCAATTTTACATTTTAATACCTTAATTAAATCACCAGATATATCATCTACACTATCCGTTAAATCTAGCGCCTGTTTTATGTTTGAAGTATTACCAAAATTAGTACTTGCAATATTACTTGCAGTATTCGAGAAATTATTCGATGCAAATGATAGAACAGTTAAAGTATCTATTAATGGTCTCACATCATTTTCAAAATATGCCCTTCCCCTAAAATCTAATTGTAATCTATCTAATTCAAATCTTAAAATATTCATATTTAAAACCTTATCTGCCAATGCATTAATACTACAACCATCAGTTGAACCAGTTGAACCAGTTACTCCCGCTGTTCCAGGTATTGTCTGATCTGCAGCCGCGCCTAAAGGGAGGTTCTTTAATTGCTCATTGATAATATCTAGGATTCTTTTTTCACTGTATTTATTCACATCATCTTGCGCTGATTTTTTATCCGCTTTGTTCCCATTTCCTGAATTTGGTTTTCCCTCTTTCATATCTACTCCTAAATCCTAAGATAAATGCTATAGACTTATTGAACATCTTATATAATTATATATTCATTTAGTAACTTTTATTACACATATGAAGATTTTTTTCCACAAATAATAACAGTTCAGGCTACACTAAGATATATTTTTCACACTTATTGTAAACTTCATCATCCCCTTGGACTGACATAACTGTTCCCTCTTCATTATATTCTTCCGATTCCACATTTGATCCCCTATGCAAGTACGCCACCATTGCTTGATCAGTATATGGAATAAGCACTTTAAAACTTTTAAGAGTATATGGTAGATCATTACAAACTTCTTTTAATAACTCTTCCAAATTAGTACCAACTTTAGCCGATATCTCTATAGCCTTTATGTTTTTATACTTTTCTTTAATCATTAAAATGTTTTCTTCTGAGGCTTTATCAATTTTATTTAAAAGAAGTATCATTGGCTTATCAAATGCGTTTAGTTCTACTAAAACTCCATGCACCGCCTCTATCTGTAGCTCAGCATTGCTAGAAGATACGTCTACTACATGCATTAACAAATCTGAATACACCACTTCTTCAAGTGTTGATTTAAAAGCTTCAACCAAATCATGAGGAAGCTTTCTTATGAATCCTACAGTATCAGTTACTGCTGCTACTCTATTATCTGGTAATAATAATGCTCTTGTTGTTACGTCTAATGTTGCAAAGAGCATATCCGCTTCAAACACTTTATCCTTTTGTACAACATTTTTCAGTGCTGATACCTCACACAATTTGTTTCTAAGTGTTGATTTCCCAGAATTAGTATATCCAACTAGAGATACTTTTGAAACGCTTTCCCTACTTCTTCTTTCCCTTTGAACCCCTCTTATGTTTCTTATTTTTTCCAATTCTTTATTTAAATCGAAAATGCCATCTCTTATTCGTCTTTTATCAATTTCTAATTTTTTCTCTCCAGGACCCTTTGTTCCAATTCCCGCACCTGTTCGTGATAACATTGTTCCAAGCCCAGTTAACCTTGGTAACCTATATTTTAATTGTGCAAGTTCAACTTGAATTTTCGCTTCCCTAGTTTTTGCTCTTCGCGCAAATATCTCCAGTATTAGTGTAGTTCGATCTATAACCTTACATCCAAGAACTTCCTCTAAATTTCTAACTTGTGAACCTGATAATTCATCATCGAAAATAACTAGATTTGCTCTTAGTGCTTGCCTTATAATGCCGATTTCTTCCGCTTTACCGCTACCTATGTATAGAGCTGGATCTATTTTGTGCTTTTTTTGAAGTATCGCATCTACTGTTTGTACATTACAGGCCTGTGCAAGTTCTCTAAGTTCTATTAGATCCTCTTCACTTTCTATTCCTACTAAGACAGCTCTTTCTACATCATCTTCAAGAATTTCATGTGTTTTCATCAATTTTTCCGTATATTTAATTTTACCGATTATATCATATTCCATTATTTCGTTTATATTTAGAGGTCCTATCTCTTCTTCCATTAAAATATTATTTTCTATTCCACAAAAACCCACATTATACTTTAAACTTTGATTTTCTTTTATTCCAATAGCTACAATACAATCTAACTTTAATTTTAAAAGTGCAGACATATCCAGTGCTGATAATCTAGAATTCCCATTTGGATGAGTGTGTATTATTTTCACTCCAGATAATCTTCCTTCTCTTATATCAATTATAGGAAGTTCCACTGTACTACTGTCGCCAATAGCAACACTTATTATGTTTCCCTTTCTATCAATTGCAGCACTGACTTCCCTATCTAAATCTTTTGTTACCTGTACTAATACATCTACTAATTCTTCAGATAAGATACAATCTTTAGAAAGTCTTATCTCACAGGCATCTTCTAATTTATTTAAAATTGAGTTCTTAACTCCGCTAATATTTCCATATATCATCTTAAATCACTCCATTCTATAATATTTCGATTGATTTTCTTATACTTATACTTGACAACCTTCATATAATTTTATACCATTGAACCATTATTGTAAATATAATTAGAGGGTGGGATTAACATTGGAAGATAAAAAAATAAATATTCTTATATCTAAAGAACAAATTGATGAAAGAATCCAGCAACTTGGTGCTGAGATTTCAAAAGATTATTACGGAAAAAATTTATATGTTCTATCATTATTAAGAGGTAGTTTTATATATACTGCGGACCTTGTACGTCAAATCACGGTGCCAACTAAAATAGGATTTATGACAACTTCAAGCTATGGTAATGGTGAGGAGTCTTGTGGTTCAATAAACGTTGTAAATGACGTACCTGATAATATCGAAGGTTTTGATGTATTAATAGTGGATGATATTGTTGATACTGGTATAACTATGGATTGTGTTATGTCACGGGCTCGTTCTTTAGGAGCTGCTTCAGTTAAATCATGTGTTCTTTTAAATAAACCTCTACGAAGAAAAATTAATATAACCCCTGATTATTGCTGTTTTGAAATTCCAGATTTATTCGTAGTTGGATATGGTTTAAATTATGGAGATTATTATAGAAACATTCCATATGTATTTAATTGGGAAGAATAATAAAAATAAAGTACGTTCAAGCGTACTTTATTTTTATTTTAATCACTACTACTATTCCCTAAATTAAAACCCGTACCCTTTAAATCTAACTGAATTGCAGTATTAGGTATTTTCCCTACTATAATAGTTTCAGCAATTGGTATTTCGTGAGACACTTCTACAGTATTGCTCTTCAAGGGAATAATTACTCTAATCGTAGTCTTTACTTTAACATAAATTTTATGTCTCGTTTGGTTTATACCTGCACTTTCGAACTCTGAAGAGTATTTGGTTTCGACATGTCCTATAGGCTGCATTTTTACTGTTATATTCGGCCCATAATAAGATAGAATATTATTTCTCGTTATATAACCTATTGGAAGTTTAATTCCTACTACACCTATTTCCTTCAATTTTTCTTGGGATTCTAAAGCCACATCACTGGCTATTTTATTCATTTTTAGAGTATCTGCTTTAAGCATTACAATATTACCTTCTAAGTCTTTATCCACTCTTATAATCTCGTCGTAGTTAAATTGTTTCGAATACTGGTTTATAATTGCTCTATTAACAATCTCTGTAGCTTTTGATCTCATTTCTGCATCCGCTACTACCATCACTGTTGGCATTACAGTTTTATCAAATATATAAATGAAAACAGTAAAATTTATCATTATTATGAATATAATTAATAATATTCTATATTTAATTTTATTTTTAATATTTATCATCCCCATTTAAAGTTATATTTTATTATATGTACCACTTTTAAAGTAAAGAATTAAATAGAATACCTAATTCAATATTTTATATGTTATAATATTAAAAGCTAATCTTAGTTAAATAATGTGAAATTATATGATAAATTTAACAATAAATAAATATTATATGCTTCAGAAGCATATAAGGAGGAGACTTAATGAATAATAATAAAACTACTCAGAAGAAAAAAAAGGTAAATGGGTGGAAAATATTTAGAACCATTATTTTTACTATTTTTTTTATGACATTAATAATCAGTGTAGCTGTGGGTGGAGTAGTCCTAGCTATGGTAAAAACGGCTCCTAGCTTAGATATTAATGAATTTTTAAAATTAGATTCACCATCAATAATATTAGATGACAAAGGCAAAAAAATTGATGAATATATTACATCAGAAAGAAGAGTTAATATATCTATTGATGATGTTCCAACCACTCTTAGCGATGCTTTTATAAGTATCGAAGATTTCAGGTTTTACGATCACCCTGGCATCGATGTAAAAAGACTTGGTGGTGCTATATTAAATGATATAAAAATAAAAATAACGGGTAGTAACCAAAGTCTCCAAGGGGCTTCTACTATAACCCAGCAATTAGTAAAATATAGAATGTTTTTAGAAGATTCTATGAAAAACAGAACTAGCATAAAACGGAAAGTCCAAGAAATAACGCTATCCCTCCAACTAGAAAAAGTTTTGAGCAAAAAACAAATTTTAGAAACTTATCTAAATACTATTTTTTTAGGAGGAAGAGCACATGGAATAGAAGCTGCTTCACAGCAATATTTTGGTGTATCAATAAAAGATTTATCCTTAAAACAATATGCTTTTATTGCTAGTGCTGCACAAAATCCTAGCCTTTCATATACTTTGACATCAAAGGCTTATAAGGATAAAGAGGTGTTCACATCAAATAGAACAAATGCTGTTCTTGCAAATATGTATAAGTACGAGAAAATCAATAAAGAAGAATTAGATTTAGCTTTGGCTGAAGAATTAAAGTTCAGTTTTCCAACAACAGATGCAAATAAAATGAACTATGAGTACTTCTCTAGACCTGCAATTACTCGAGTTACAGAAGATTTAATGAAACAGTATAGTATTAGCAGAGAAGAAGCCCAATCAAGACTTATGTATGATGGCTTACAAATTCACACAACTATGAATAGCAAAATGCAGAATGCATCCCAGAAACTAATTGATGAAGCTATAAACTCAAATATAAACAACAACCCAGAACTCCAAGCCTCTACCGTTATAGTAGATTATCGTACAGGTGAAGTCAAAACTATTATAGGTGGACGTAGCGGTCAGGGTCCTATGACCCACAATAGAGCAGCCTCTAATAGTTTCTTAAAGGCTCCTGGATCAACGATTAAGCCATTAACTGTATATGGACCAGCTATTGATACAAAAATAGCTACTGCTTCTACCATTATTGAAGATTCACCTTTACCTAAAGCGCTTCAGATAAAATATAAAGGTCCTAACGGTTTATATAACCCCACAAATTCGCCGAACATAAATAGAGGGTACACCACTCTACGAGATAATTTAAAATTCTCTATTAATGTGGCAGCGGTGAAACTTGTGGATAAGATTGATATAAAAACTAGCGTATCATATGGTAAAAAATTTGGACTTCAACTAGATGATGCTGATACAGGAAGTATTTCTGCTATGGCACTTGGTCAATTAGATGGAGGTAAATATGTCGGTACAAATCCTCTCACCATGGCATCAGCGTATGGCGTTTTTGGCAACAACGGAATGCGGAATGCTCCAAGATTATACACTGAGGTAATTGATAGTTCTGGCAAAGTATTACTCCAGACAAAATATAACCCAAAGCCTGTTATATCTGCTCAAAGTGCTTATATAATGTATGATTTATTAAAGGGACCTGTACAAGGTGGAACTGGAACAAGGGCTCCTTTTGGTGACATGCCTGTTGCAGGTAAAACTGGTACTTCTTCTGATTCAAAAAACTTATGGTTTGTTGGATTAACTCCGTATTACTCTGCGGCTGTTTGGATTGGAACAGATACAGGATATAATTCAATTAATGGGATTGGTAGTAACGGCGCAGCGGCAGTATGGTCAAAAATTATGAAGTCTGCCCATACCTCACTACCAGTAATAGAGATAGAAAGGCCCTCTGGTATATCATCCTATTCTGTTTCAAAGGATTCAGGAAATATACCTTCAGATTTAACTAATAAAGACCCTAGAGGAAACAGAATTTATTCTGAACTATTTATTAATGGAACTCAACCAAAAACATTTGATACCATTCATGTTCAGGCTAAAGTTATAAAAGATCCTACTACTGGAAAATACGTACTACCATCAGAATTTTCGCCCCCTGAAAACATTGAAACAAGAGTTTTTATAACGAGAAACTATAAACCTACAGTAACGTTATTAGACGCTAAATATTTATTGCCAACCGCGGTTGATACCTTTTCAAAAGAAAATGTAATTCCACCGGTAGTTGATCCTTCAGTAATCGATCCTCCAGTAATCGATCCTCCAGTAATCGATCCTCCAGTAGTCGATCCTCCAATAGTGGATCCTCCAATAGTGGAAGATGGAAACAATGATAATCCAGGTAATGGAAAACCTAAAAACAAAATTAATACTCATTAACAAAATAAAAACTACTATCAAATACAAATTGTATTTGATAGTAGTTTTTTTACCCTTTAGATTTAGGATTAAATATTAGTGCCATAACATAACCAAAGAAAATTGCTGCAGTAATACCCCCAGCAGTTCCCTTTATTCCGCCGGTAAATGCCCCTATAAGGCCTACATCGTCTACTTCCTTCATTACACTTTCTGCTAAACTATGTCCAAACCCTGTCAGAGGTATGGTCGCTCCTGCCTTCCCATATTCTATCACCACATCATATATATTAAATGCGCCTAATACTACTCCGGCAGTTACAAATAAAACTAATATTCGTGCTGGAGTTAATTTAGTGGTGTCCATTAGTATTTGACCTATTACACAAATTATACCTCCAACTATAAAAGCCATTATGTAATCATTCATTTACGCACCACCAAATTCGATTGAGACGGCATGTGCAATACCCGGTATTGTTTCGCCCTGTAGTGACGAGGTAGGACTAAGAAGAGCTCCTGTGGATACTAACAGTACTTTTTTAAATTTACCCTTTAACATATTCTTGTATAGGTAACCTGTTGCAACTACTGCAGAACACCCACAACCACTACCTCCAGCATTCGTTGCCTGTTTTTGCGCATCAAAAATTTGTTCTCCACAATCAATATAATGACCTTTCATGTCATACTTATACTCTAAAAGCAATTCTTCTGTAAATTGTCTTCCTAATATCCCCAAATCCCCCGTAGCAATAATATCGTAATAGGATGGTTTCCTACCAGTGTCCATAAAATGTTGTTTAATTGTGTCTACAGCGGCTGGCGCCATAGAAATCCCCATATTATTTACGTCAGTTATTCCATAATCTTTAACTTTTCCAATTGTAACATGAGTAATATATGGAAAAACACCTTTTTTTCCTAAAACCATTGCTCCTGAACCTGTAACTGTCCATTGAGATGTTGGAGATCTCTGACTTCCCATTTCAAGCGGTAGTCTATATTGTCTTTCAGCAGCGGAGAAATGCGATGATGTAGCCGCTACAACGTAATTAGCAAAGCCACCTTCCATTATCATTGCTCCCACAGCTAAAGACTCTGCCATTGTTGAACATGCTCCATATAACCCCAGGAATGGAATGTCTAAATCTCTAGCTGCAAAAGTTGAAGAGAATAATTGATTTAGTAAATCTCCAGCAAGTAAATAATTTATGTCAGTTTCTTTTAGTTTTGCTTTTTTTATACTCTCTGATACTGAAGTATATATAAGGCTTGTTTCAGCTTTTTCAAAACTATCTTTTCCATTAAGATCATCATCTAAAATCTTATCAAAATACTTTGCTAGCGGTCCTTGACCTTCCTTTGGACCAACTATATTATAAGTACTTATAATTCTTGGTTTACTCTCAATTTCTACTGTCTGAGCACCGATCCTTCTACCCATTTTAAATCACCACCTAAAAAAATAATATAAAATTCCTAATATTACAGATGAGCCAATACCATAAACCAAAACCGGGCCTGCAATACTAAACATTTTAGCAGCTACACCAAAAATAAATCCTTCTTTTTTGAATTCCATCGCTGGTGCAACAATTGAGTTTGCAAAACCAGTAATAGGAACAACAGACCCTGCTCCTGCGAAATCACCTAGCTTATCGTATACCCCTACTCCAGTAAGTATTGCACCTAAAAATATCATAACTATGGATACATACGTCCCCAGTTCATCTTCAGGTATTCCCCTATTCGTGAAAAAGTCCCTTACAAATTGACCTATTACACATATCGTTCCTCCTACCCAAAAGGCATTAAAGCAGTGTAAAGCCAAATTAGGCTTAGGTATTTTATTAGAATTAAGGTTATCGAATTTTTTTCTTATGGTTTTTTCTTCTACCTTCATGAAATCTCCTCCCTACAATTCTCTAAAACAAATATAGCGTCTATGTTATTGTTAACATTAATATTATTTTTAGTCAAAAAAAATAAGATAAATTAAAAGATAAACAACCTCAACCTTAAACATTGAAGTTGTTTATCTTAAATTCATCTTAGCCACTTAACTTTTCCTTCATTATTTTCAAAACTTTCTTTTCTATTCTTGATACCTGCACTTGACTAATTCCCATCATTTTTGCCACTTGAATCTGTGTATTATCTTTAAAATATCTCAGCATAATTATTTGCCTTGATTTTGAATCAAGTTTACTAAGGGCTTCCTTAAGGGCTATTTTATCTAAAACTTCATTATCTTCTTCATATTTTTCACTTAATTTGTCTATTAGTAGAACTGGCGCACCATCCTCTTGATGTATTGTATCAAACAAATATTGCATGTTACTAGCGGATTCAAGTGCATATACTATATCCTCTTTTTGTACTCCTGAAAAAACTGATAATTCTTCGATAGTAGGGTCTCTACCCAATTCTTTCGTAAGCGTATCTTTATCATAATGTAATTTCCGCGCAGTATTTTTAACACTTCTACTTACTTTTATAATTCCGTCATCCCTAAGAAATCTTTTGATTTCTCCTATTATCATAGGCACGGCATATGTAGAAAATTTCACATTATATTTAGTATCAAAGTTTTTAATCGCTTTTACAAGCCCAATACACCCAATTTGAAATATATCATCATACTCATATCCTCTATTAAGAAACTTTTTACTTATTGATGCAGCTAAAGGTAAATTCATTTCTACTAACCTATCTAGTGCACCTGGTTCTCCAATTTTAACCATTTCTATAAGATGTACATTATCATCGTAATTATAATTATTTTTTTTAACTATTTTTTGATCCATAATATTCCACCTAACTTAAAGGAGTAAATAGTTTTTTCATGATTATACTTGTTCCCCTACCTTTATCTGACTTTACTTCTAAGCTATCCATAAAGCTATCCATTACAGTGAACCCCATACCTGACCTCTCTAAATCTGGGCGTGATGTGTACAACGGTTGAAGCGCAAGCTCAAGATTATCAATCCCTTTTCCTGTGTCGCAGACTATCACAGTTAATTCATTTCCATCAATAATAGCTTCGATAGTGATCATTTGCTCTTCACTATCATATCCATGAATAATTGCATTAGTAACTGCTTCTGATACTGCTGTTTTAATATCGTTAATTTCCTCAATTGTAGGATCTAATTGTGTAGCAAATGCCGCTACCGCTACTCTTGCAAATCCTTCATTCTGGGATTTACTTAAAAATTCAATTTTAATGTTATTGTGACACATTTTAATCCCCCCACTAAATATTCTTTATAGCTTGTTCAACATCATCGTATGACATTATAATCTTAAACATTCCTGACAATTCGAACACTCTTTTTACCGAAGATTTAATATTAGTTACACATACTTCTCCATTTCTCATGTGTAATTTTCTGTATCTTCCTATAACTACCCCAATACCAGAACTGTCCATGAAGGATACACCATTAAAATCCATAATTAGTTTATTAAATCTATCCCTGTCTAAACGATCATCGATAATATTCCTCACTTCTTCCGAGCTATGATGATCTAATTCTCCCGACATGTAAACTATCAATTTATCTTGGCTATTCTCAAAATTTAAATGCATTTTCTTCCCCCTAATTAATTTAAAATTAAATAATTTTTAAATACGCTCTAAATATTATTTCTATTCTCTATATTCTACAAAATACATAATTTCCCTTCTTTTTTTGTAATATTTATTCTTTTTTTTATATTATCCCCATTTTTACATCTTTTCATACAATAATAATTATAATAAGCAAAAGCAGGTACATTGGAGTTGGAACAATCTTCACTATCTTCTTTATAAATTATTTAATTACAATTATTATTCAGTAGATTATTTTTTAAAAAAAATAACATTTGTTGCGTAAAAACAACAAATGTTTAAAATACAGTCTATTAAAACTCATTAATAGTGGCGTAATATAATGTTTTAAATGGCATTTATACTTTTTTGCATTTATGCAACGCGTTTCATTTTTACAACAGTTATTGCACTAAATATCTTTACTTTCTTAGTTTTAATACTAAAACCTTGGCTTTTCCTTTTAAAACTACTTCTTGCTGTTCATTTAGACAAAACGTATCAAGTACAAGAATTTTCTTGTTTTCATTTATTTCAGTAATAATAACCCTCGCTGTAATTGTGTCACCAATTCTTACAGGTTTTAAAAATTCTAAGCTTTGTTCTAAATATATGTTTCCTCCCCCTGGTAATTTAGTTCCAAGCAGTGCAGAAATTAGTCCACCAACTAATTGTCCATGAACTATTCTACCTTTAAAAAAAGACCTTTTAGCTTTTTCCTCATCCATATGCACAAAATTATAGTCTCCTGTAATCTGTGCATAAAGTTCTACTTCAGTCGCTGTAAATTTCTTTACATACTCGTCGCTTTGACCTACATGAAAATCTTTAATGTTTGGCATATAATTCCTCCATTATAAAAAAATCTAGCGTTACTATCAAATATGATTAAATCATTCCATTTATATTAAGTGAACACCATCTAACTAATTCGCTCATTATTAACATGCCATCCCAAGGAGAATCATACAAATTCATATATCCAATTTTTACAACTCTATCTACCCCTAAAGCTGTTATTCTATCTGTAAAATCCAAAGTTTTTTTAAAATCTTTTGAGGCAATTCCGATAGTTTGTATATTTTTAGTAATCATTGAGAATACTTCCGATATATCCTTCACCTGCTTTAAAAATATAGTTCGCCCTGTAATTGGCTCCTCAAGTTTTAATTCATTATCAATTAGTATCGTATATTGAAGTCCCCTACTTGTGTAACTCCGCTTATCTAAACACAGTAAGTATTCCCCTCTTTTATTAATTATTTTTGCAGCTACAGCCTCTTCCAAATCTATATTAGTATATCTTTTAATTATTTTTTCAAATTTCAGACTTAACATTTGCGCTATTTTTTCTGTGGATAGCTTGCTTTTCTCTAAAAATAATACCTGAGGTGAAGAACATGCCTTTTGATCAAATGAGACTATATCTGTGATCAAATTTTCTAGGTACTCTTCGAAATCATCACTTTCAATTGCTGATCTATCAAAAACTGCAAAAGAATACTTAGGTCCAAAGATTAAATCCTTACACGTAGCTTTTTTAGGTAAAAGAGATATAGCCTCTACGGCTATTTTACCACCCCAAATTATTCGCGCATCAGCTTTTAAAGACATTTGAGAATTATGATGTACATCTTCACTTTTAAAATAAACAAAGGCAATATTTTTCAATATAACCTTGGAAGAATACGTATTTCCATGATACACAATTACAATATCATCCAAAAGTTTCAGTAATTCGTATACTATACTAACACTTCCCTTAGAGACACGGAAGATATTTGCATTCTTACATAAGATACTCTGTAGTACAGAATATATTCCAAGTGTAGGTACATTACTAGCCATCCAGTGGCAAACTATACCCTTTGGTTGTGCTTTAATATATTTCCCATCCTCTATCTGTACAAAATTATTTAGGTACTCGATATTACCTAAGTTAAGCTTTAACTGTTTTTCCATATTTACTTTCTTCAAATAAAAACTTAAAAAGGGAACCCCTTCCATTTTCAACATTTCTCTGTTTGCTCTGATTTTCTTACTATATTCATCTATAATAAGTATTATAACTTCTATAGGAAATTCATAAAGCTCGGAAAGCCTCTCGTTTAAGCAGGTATCTATTTTATCAAAATCTTCAAATGACGCTCCATTTTCAAAGAATTCACCGTTTAATCCATAACAATTTATCATCTTCCAAACTCCTTTTCCGCAAAGGTATCTCCGCATCCTCTAATTTCAGCCTTGTCCACTCGAGATTTAAATCTAAAATACTTACCGCATCTACCACAAGGACAATCATCTACACCTATTAATTGACCAATATCCTCAGTTAGAATAGCTTGTGATGGATAACTAGAGCCCAATATACTCATAACCTCTATAAGCCCTGATTCACCAACCTTCACTTCTTCTAAAGACTGTATATCCCTTATAATTACCTCTGCAAAATTTGGTACATGTTTATGTCCATACTCACAATCAACAAAAACTACTCCTACCTGTTCCACCAATCCATAAAAATCCATAACGTTGGATGAACTTGTGTTAAATATATTTGCTACGGTCTCTGAAAATTCTTTTTTTTCTACCTTTTGGGAAACAAGTTTTTTCCAT
>NZ_JBNMNU010000098.1:0-15792 GCF_051278035.1 Clostridium sp. | reverse complement strand
CTACAGGTAAAACCCGAAAAAGTATCTCAAATAAAATATCAAATAATTGATGGCCAAAAATGCATAGTTATTCCTATTAATGACAATGAACAAACTACGGTTAATGGTGTAGATAATCTGATTTAAAATCGATAATTGCATTTCGCTTTATGCTGAATTAATTAATATCCATACTAATCAAACTATTATAGTCTGAATATTATGCTTCTGAAGTATATTTACCTTTTCCTGTGCAATATCCTTATCTGTGATTACAATACTGACATTAGAAAGTTCTGTCACGGAAGTAATTCCAGTGTTATCAAACTTTGACGACTCGGCAAGTATGATAACAGTCTCAGCCCTTTGACACATTTTCTTGCCCACCTCTGCTCTAAGAAAATCTCCACAGGTAAATCCTAATTTTTCAGAGAATCCATCCATACTTATAAAAGCTTTGTCTACGCATATTTTACTTAAGCAAAGATTCGTAAGAGGACCAACCATTGCTTCTGATTCGCTTTGGAATTCACCACCGATAACCGTCAATTTCACATTTTCATACTGATTCAGCGAGTAGGCTATAAAAACAGAATTAGTTATAATATGTACATTGATGTTATCGGCAAGTTCTATTGCTAAAAGGGCATTGGTGGAACCTGCCTCAATTAATATAGTTTCCCCGTTTGCAATAAGTTTAACGGCTTCCTTCACAATTCTAAGTTTTTCTTCATAACGAAAACGCATTCTCTTTTCTATAGAATTTGAGGCAATTTGCGTTGCACCACCGTGAGTCCGTTTTAACAATCCTTGGTTTTCAAGAGCAGTTAAATCTTTTCTAATGGTCACTTCGGAGACTCTTAGCATTTTTGAAAGTTCTATTACCGTCACCTTAGGTTTTTTAGATAGGATATCAAATATTTCATTTTGCCTTTCATTCATAATATTACCACCTTAAATTTACATTAAATTTACATAGAATATATCAATATCATAGTATAAAGTTCATTTGTTGTCAATATTGATTCATTCGAATTTCAAAACGAAACATTTATTGATTTCATATGAAACATGTGGTATAATATTGCCATAAAAAGGATTGTCAATATTAATTGGAGATAATAGTAGTTTAAAGGAGAAGATTTTATGAGCAAAAAAATCAATGTAGGATTAATAGGTTATGGAGTATCAGGAAGAGTTTTTCATGCACCGATAATCAGTAGTGTACCCGGATTAAATTTATATAAGACTTATGAAACAAATGAAAAAAATATAGAAAATTTAAAAAATAAGTACCCAAATATTCTTGTTACATCTAATATAGATGAGTTTTTCCAGGATGAGAATATAGATTTGGTTGTCATAGCTGTTCCAAACACAGCACACTATAGTTTAGCAAAAAGGGCTTTAGAAGGTGGTAAGAATGTCGTGGTTGAAAAACCATTTACAATTAACACAAAGGAAGCAGATGAAATAATAGAGCTTTCAAAATTAAAAAACAAGTTATTAACTGTACATCACAACAGAAGATGGGATAGTGACTTTAAAACTGTGAAAAAAGTTATTCAAAGCAATCTGCTTGGAGATATAGTCGAATACGAAGCTCATTATGATAGATTCAGAAACTATATTAAACAAAATGCTTGGAGGGAAAAAAAATTGCCTGGATCAGGAATTCTATATGATTTGGGATCCCATCTTATAGATCAGGCTCAGTGTCTTTTTGGTCTTCCTAAGGAAATATTTGCAGATTTGAGAGTTCAAAGGGAAGACAGCGAAACTATTGATAATTTTGAGGTGATTTTAAGTTATGATAACTTAAAGGTTACACTAAAGGCAGGTATGCTTGTAAAAGAAATAGGACCTCATTTCACTATTCTAGGTAATAAGGGGTCGTTTATTAAGTACGGGATGGATGTGCAAGAAGAAGATTTAAAAAATGACTTAATACCAAAGAATATTGAAGAATGGGGTAGAGAACCTAGTTCTTTATGGGGAAACATAAATACAGAAATAAATGAATTACAATTAACTGGTAAAATAGAAAGTGAACTAGGCGATTATAGAGAATTTTATGAAAATGTATATCATTCTATTTTAGGAGAGACTGAATTAGAAGTAAGTCCTGTACAGGCAAGAAATACAATAAGAATAATAGAATTAGCAGAGAAAAGTAGTTTGGAAAAAGCATGGGTGAAATTCGAATAAATATAAATTAATTTTAACTATACTAGGAGGTATATGCCATGCCAAGTGATGACTTAAAGAGGATATGTGCTAAAGAAGCTCTTAAATATATAGAAAACAATACAATAATTGGACTAGGTGGTGGTAGAACCATAGCCTATCTGATTGAATATCTAAGTGAAAAAGTAAAAGATGGTTTTAATATTAAAATAGTAACTCCGTCAATTAAAACAAAATTATTATGTATAAAAAGTGACTTAGAAGTACTTCATACTTCTTCCGTAAGCGAAGTAACAATTGCATTTGATGGTTGTGATCAGGTTGATGAAAATTTGAATGCTCTGAAAAGTGGTGGTGGTATCCATACTAAAGAAAAGCTTATTGCATCAATGGCAAAAGAATATATATTACTTGTGGATGAAACAAAACTAGTAAAATTACTAGATTTTAAGTACCCTGTTGTATTGGAAATTTTAGAGGATGCTTTAAGTTATGTTGAGAGTATGGTTAAAAATTTAGGCGGAAATCCTGTAGTGAGAACAAGCAGCAGAAAAGACGGGTTTGTTATATCTGATAATGGTAATTTGTTAATTGATGTTAAATTCAACACTCTTAGGGACTGTTATGAACTTGAAAACAGTTTCAGAAATATCCCTGGAGTTATAAGCACATCGCTTTTCAATAATATAGTTACTAAAGTGATAGTGGCAAGTGAAAATGGTATTAGGGTTATAAGAAAATATCATGATTTGGGAACTACAAAGTAAACATAGATATTAATGCATAAGGGTAAAACAAAGTAGGAAATTATTCGTCACAAAAGTGAGCGATTTTCTGCTTTTTTTTTATTTTTTTCTCTTAAATAATATAAATACAGTAGCACCTATAATTTTAATGAATTTGAGAACAATATATATTAGACCGAATTTATTTGGAAGATTACTGAACTTAATTAGTAATAATATAAGATCGTCACTTAAGTGATGGGAGGTTCGCGGAAAGGAATATAAGAAATATGGAAAAAAAGACAAGTAAAAAACGTTATAAATGGTGGAGATTATTAATAAAAGGCTTAATATTATACATGGTAGGCATAGAAGTTCTGGTATTAACGCAAAACCCAAATCTATTTCCAGCAATAGTGATGCTGGGAAATTTCCTTATACCAGTTATCTACGTGGCCTTTTTATATCAAAAAAGAACTTTGAGCGATGTAAGTATGCCTATGACGCTTGCAGGTTTCTTTTATGGTGGGTTTTTAGGAGTGTTTGCAGCAGCAATGCTTGAACCAATTTTTATCCATAACTTAAATTTATCAACAACTATATTTGTAGGTATAATTGAAGAATTCGCAAAAATCGTTGCAGTACTAGTTATTTTCAGAAATAGAAACCATGACCTTCAGCTAGATGGGTTAATTATTGGAGCAGCCGCGGGAATGGGCTTTGCAGCATTAGAGAGTTCAGGCTATGCCTTTACTATGTTTTTAAAAAGTGGTGGAAGTCTATCATCTACTGTTTATATAACACTACTCAGAGGAATATTATCGCCACTAGGACATGGTACTTGGACAGCTATTTTAGCAGCAGTACTTTTAAGAGAAAGTGCTCCGAGAAAATTTATATTAAATTTAAGGGTTATTGGAGCATATGTTACGGTGGTTGTACTTCATGGACTATGGAATGGAATTCCATCTATAATTGGAATGTTTACATCTTCCACAGCCGTTATTTTTATCGGACAGGGCAGCATTGGTGTTCTTAGCATGCTTATATTGATTCGGTTGTGGTTTAAAGCAAAAAAACAGGCGCGAGAACGATTAGCAAAAAAATGACTTTTAGTCAGATTCTAGCTCATTTAGGCAAATTTTTTTGTTAATATTGTTAGTATATTTTCATCAATTTATCCTAATCATAAATCAATAAAGTAATAAAAAAAATTAGGATGGTGAAAAAATGAAAAATATAAAAATCGCTACAATATTAATTAGTGTAAGTATGACTGCTACGGTATTTTCTGGTTGTAGTAGTCGTACAAAAATACCAAACGTTGTTACGAGACAACAAATGAAAAATCCTATAAAAACTAACCAATCGGACTCAACAGCCATGACGCAACTTTATTCTAAGACTCTTAAAGAGTTAGTTACTGCAAAGACAATAACACAGACCCAGTCCAGTAAAGTGCTTACAGCAATAACAAACAATATGACACCTAATACAGTAACAGTACCTAATACAGTAACAGCACCTGATGCAGTAACGACACCTAACACAGTAACGACACCTAATGGAGTAAAGGCACCTAATTCAGTAACTACACCTAATTCAATAATGACACCTAATACTGAACCGGCACCTAATACTAGAGTGGCACCCAATACAACACCTATTATTAATAGGATAAGCTCACTCGTAAATAATAAAGTAATTACCCAAGCACAAGCTAATACAATAAACCTCAAAATTCAAGAAGCTATGAAAAAAATTCAAAGTAATAAGTAAGTACTTATAATTTTATAAAATAAGTATATGAAACTAGAGTTTAATGCTCTAGTTTTTTAATAATTTAGAGATTGGCGTATTTTTCTACTTACTAAGTTCAGGCACAACATTTGGGGGAGTCTCATAAAGAACTGCTTTAATAAGGTTTTCTGCAGCTACCATGCACATATCAAGGCGCGTTTTTTCAGTAGCAGTACCTGCATGTGGTAAAGTAACTACATTAGGCATTTTAAGTAGAGGGTTATCTAAATTAATTGGTTCTACTTCATAGACATCAAGTCCTGCTGCATATATCTTATTATTTTCAAGTGATTCTATTAAAGCCTTCTCATTAACCGTCTGTCCTCTTGATGCATTTATAAATATGGCTGTATTTTTCATCTTATTAAATTCTTCAGTGTCTATTAGGTGATAGGTATCCTTTGTAAGAGGAACCATAACTACGATGAAGTCAGATTTTCGTAAAAGAGAATCAAAGTCACAATACTTTACTCCTAGCCTTTCCTCAGTCTCCTGCTTTCTGTTTCTATTATAATATAATACTTCCATATCAAATCCAAACTTAGCTCTTTTAGCTACTTCTTCACCTATTCTACCCATACCAATAATCCCTAAAGTAGCATGATGAACATCTAACCCACAAATATTCTCTTCATCTCTAGGTATCCATTTATTATCTTTCACATATCTATCTAATTCTACAATTCTTCTAGAAGTAGATAACATTAAACCTAGTATTAAATCTGCTACAGTGTCATTTAGCACTGAGGGGGTATTCGTACCTAGAACTTTTCTTATCCTCATTGCTTCTAAGTCAAAATTATTGTAACCAACCATAATATTGCTTACAACTTTTAGTTTTGGAGCATGCTTTAATAGTTCATCATCAATCCGTACATCTGTCAGTATCACACCTTCTTTGTCTGCAAGCTTTTCAAACAATATTTCTCTTGGAACTTTCTCATGAAAATCCCATTTTTCATAGTTGCAATATTTAGCAATATATTGTTCTACCTCTTCAGGTATTCTTTCTGCAATATATATATTAGGTTTATTCATAAATTCCTCCCGTTTACTTCACATCTAGAATTTTTTTGTAATATTAATTATATTCCTTTTATACTATTCTATTTATTACCATGCATTCCTTTATTCTTTTAAGTTTAGCAAGTTAAAAACTGGATTCCACTACGATTAATCCAATTTTTTTGTTGTCTTTTTTGTTTGGAATTTGTTGGGTAACAGTCGTGTTGACGACTTGCTTATTTTGGAGTAAGATTTTATGTGATGGTTTATGATATAAAAAATATAACAGAAAAGAGGTATAAATTATGATAAAACCAATTATAAAAAATATGTTGTTTTTAGGACAAAAATCAGAAGATGCAACTAAAAATGATATAGTAATAATTGATGATTTAGTAGATACATTAACAGCAAACTTGGAGTATTGTGTTGGATTGGCTGGGAACATGATTGGAGTAAAAAAGCGTATATTGGTATTTACTGTAGGCAACATTATTGTACCTATGGTAAATCCAGTTATATTAAAGAAAGAAAAGTTTTATGAAACAGAAGAGAGTTGTTTATCTTTAATTGGCTCTAGAAAAACAAAGAGATATGAAATGATAGAGGTGGAGTATCTTGATAGGAATCTTAAGAAGCAAAAACAAGTATTTACTGGATTTACAGCACAAATAATTCAACATGAAATGGATCATTTTGAAGGTATAATAATCTAATTGAAACTGACCGCTTATGAGATTATGACAACAAATATATATTAGGAGAAATGTTATATGAAGAAAAATAAATACATAGGTTTTTCGATGGTTTCAATGATATTGATATTTGTGGGTTGTTCAAATGTCAAAACAGTAACTTCAGTTGACACATCGACTAAAGAAAAAATAGTATTAAATTCATTAGGAACTACTGGTTCAACCGGAGGTTTTAAAGAGTTGAAAATTAACGCCAGTATCGATAAAGATAAATTACCCAAAAGTGTAAAAGTATATAACGTAAAAAAACCAAACTTAAACAATTCTAAAATAAAAGAAATGGCATTAAAATTAGGTGTAAAAGGAGAAATAAGAGAAAGAGATCAAGATATAGCTATTAAAGGGAAGAATGCTAGTTTTTATGTAAATAAAAATACGGGTTCCTCTAAATATTTTACAAAGGAATATATTGATGGAGTTACGAATCCCCTAAAAAAGTTACTATCTGATTCTGAATATATCAAATTAGCTAAAGATTTTGCACAACAGTATGATATAGCAAAACCTAATATGGTCTGTAAAGGTGTAAATAGAGGATATACTTTAGAAAGAGAAGATGCCAATGGCATAGAGACAATAGAAATATTTAGAGTAGAAGTTAAATTTGAAAGTCCTCGTATTAATAACATAGTTTATACTGGAGTAGGTCCTAAAATCTCTGTTTGGTTTGGAGAGGATGGAAAAATAATAGGATATGCTTCACTTTGGAGAGAACTTGAAGAGGTAAAAGAAGTTACAGATTATCCGAGTCTTTCAATAGATCAAGTGATAAAGAATGTAAAAGATAATAAAAAATCTTTAGTGTATAACATGGATGAACCCGATGACGAAGGCACTATAAATAGTGTCGAGACTGTACTGTGGAGCGATCCAGAAGGATTTGTTCAAGAACAGGTAGTACCTTATTATATGCTTAAAGGTAGAAATAAAAATGGAAAAAAATTTACGATTATAACACGAGCAATCTCGGATGAGTATATAAAAGAAAAAGAAGTAGCTTCTACAAAATAAGAAATAACGGAACAGACAAGTTTAATATAATTATAAAGTTAGAAACAGACACTTCTTCATTTTTGGAGAAGTGTCTGTTTTTTTGTTTAATTGAATTCCTTCAAGTTGAGTTATAGGCTATATATATTAAATTTTAGAATATTACCATTTAGCAAACATACAATATGTAGTGAGTCAAAATACAGATTTATGGAACTGCAATTCTAAGTCGAATTATACCTGTAATACTAATAATTATCTAGTTATTAATAAATAATAAGTCGATAATACAATGACGATCAGAAGTTCAAATTAAACTTGTAATGTATATCTTTTAGGTATACAATCAATGTATACGGTTTAGGTATACATTTTAGAGGAATATTGCCAAGTATGGTTCATGAAGTAAAATATATTGATTAGATGTATTAATTTAAAGGAGGTTCATTTATGTTTTTTAAGACTATGGAACAACATGAAAATTTAAGGGCAAAAATCAGAGAGTTTGCGCAGGAGGAAGTTAAACCTATTGCATTTATGTTAGACCAGGAAAATAAATTTCCAATAGAAGCAATTAAAAAACTAGCTGATATAGGGATGATGGGAATTCCATTTCCTAAAAAGTACGGCGGAGCTGGCCTGGACATAATAAGCTATGCAATCGCTGTTGAGGAATTAGCAAGAGTGGATGGTGGTACAGGCGTAATTCTATCCGCTCATACATCTTTGGGTGCATACCCAATTTATGCATATGGAACAGAAGAGCAAAAACAAAAATACTTGGTGCCACTCGCTAACGGAGAAAAACTTGGCGCATTCGGTCTTACCGAGGAAAACGCTGGTAGTGATGCTGGTGGTACGGAAACCACTGCACTTCTCGATGGGGATAATTACATTTTAAATGGTGAAAAAATCTTCATCACAAATGCTGGTAAGGCTGATACTTACGTTATATTTGCAATTACTACGCCGGATATAGGTATTAAAGGTATAAGTGCATTTATTGTGGAAAAAGAGTTTGATGGCTTTAGCATTGGTCAACATTATGACAAGATGGGTATTCGTTCGTCAGCTACTGCAGAGCTTTTATTTAATGACGTATTAGTACCTAAAGAAAATCTATTAGGCAATGAGGGTGAGGGTTTCAAGATTGCTATGGCAACTTTGGATGGCGGCCGTATTGGTATCGCATCTCAGGCTCTGGGAATAGCACAAGGCGCTTATGAGAATGCTTTAGAGTACTCAAAAGAAAGAGTTCAATTTGGAAAACCTATCTGCCAGCAGCAGATTATCGCTTTTAAATTGGCTGATATGGCGACAAAACTTAGAGCAGCTAGATTGCTTATTTACAGTGCAGCAGAGCTTAAAGAAAATCATGAGAGCTACGGCATGGAAGCTGCTATGGCAAAACAATATACATCAGATGTTTGCCTTGAGATTGTGAACGATGCTCTTCAAATATTTGGTGGAAACGGATATATGAAAGGTATGGAAGTTGAGCGTGCTTACAGAGATGCGAAAATTTGTACAATATATGAAGGAACTAATGAGATCCATCGCGTTGTTATCGCAGCACACATAATAGGTAAAGTGCCAAAAAGTGAGCGCACAGTTAAAACTACCAAACGTGGACCTGCAACAGGTTATCGTAAAAAAGTTATTTTTAAAGAAGGAACTCCTAGTGAAAGAGTCGATTCTCTTGTGGCAGCTCTTAAAGCAGATAAATATGATTTTACAGTTGGAATTCCAATGGACACTCCTATAATTAAGGCTGAAAGAGTAGTAAGTGTTGGACAAGGCATAGGTGAAAAAGAAAATATGAAACTTATAGAAGACTTAGCAGTTCAAGCTGGAGCAGCTATAGGTTCTTCACGACCAGTAGCTGAAACGCTTAAATATTTACCACTCAATCGTTATGTTGGTATGTCTGGTCAAAAATTTAAAGGAAATCTTTACATTGCCTGTGGTATTTCAGGAGCAGGACAGCATTTGAAAGGCATAAAGGATGCAACTACAATTGTTGCGATAAATAACAATCCTAATGCGAAAATTTTTAAAAACTCAGACTACGGTATTATTGGCGATTTAATGGAGATTTTACCACTCCTAACTACTGCTTTAGATAATGGGGAAGCTAAAACTGAGGCTCCACCAATGATAAAGATGAAGATGGCAGCTGCGAAGAAATTTGTTCCGACTTGGAAGCATTATGTATGTAATGGATGCGGTTATGAATACGATCCTGGCATTGGTGATGATGAAGGCGAAGTAGCAGAGGGAACTCTATTCGAAAAAATACCTGAAGAGTGGACTTGCCCATCATGTGGTGAAGAAAAAGATATGTTCATAGAAGTTTGATTCTTGTAATAATTAAACATACTAATATGTTTTTAGTGTAAAGGAGGATTTATATATGTATTGTGTTAGAAATATAACTGAGGATCTTTATTGGGTTGGTGGCAACGATCGTCGCCTTGCCCTTTTCGAAAACATTCATCCTATTCCAAGAGGTGTATCTTACAACTCATACCTACTAATGGATGAGAAGACAGTGCTTTTTGATACAGTGGACTGGTCAATTTGCAGACAGTTCCTTGATAATATTAAGGCAGTTTTAGGCGGCAAATCTTTAGATTATATGGTAATTAACCATATGGAACCGGATCACGCAGCGTGTATTGAAGAGATTGTTCTTCGTTATCCGGATGTAAAGATTGTATGCACCCAAAAAGCTTTTTTGTTCATGCATCAGTTCGGGTTCCATATCGATGACAACGTAATAGAGGTCAAAGAGGGCGATACTATGTCCTTTGGAAAACATCTTGTTGCATTTGTGGCTGCTCCAATGGTACATTGGCCAGAAGCTATGGTGACATTTGATACTACAAATGGTGTACTATTTTCTGCTGATGCCTTCGGTTCTTTCGGCTCATTGGATGGCAAGTTGTTTAATGATGAGATGAACTTTGACCGCGACTTCCTTGACGATGCAAGGCGTTATTATACAAATATTGTTGGCAAGTATGGTCCTCATGTTCAAAACCTTTTAAGGAAGGCCGGCACTATTGACATTAAAATTATATGCCCACTACATGGACCGGTTTGGCGTAATGATTTAGGTTACTTATTAGAGAAATACGACAAGTGGAGTCGCTACGAGCCTGAGGAAAATGGCGTAATGATTGTTTATGGAACAATGTACGGTAATACGGAGGCCGCTGCAAACGATCTAGCAACAAGACTCGTGGAAAAGGGTGTTACGAACGTTGTTATGTATGACGTTGCAAAAACTCATGTGTCATATTTGATTTCTGAGACATTCAAATATAGTCATGTGGTTCTTGCCTCTGTAACCTACAACTTGAATATTTATCCGCCAATGCTTAATTATATAATGGATATGAAGGCATTAAATCTTCAAAAACGAACTTTCGCTCTTATAGAAAATGGTTCATGGGCTCCTCAATCAGGCAGACTTATGCGTGAACTTTTGGAAGAAATGAAAGACATAACTATTTTAGACAGTGAGCTCTTAGTGAACTCAGCGATGAAAGAAGATGATGCTGATTCAATGAATACAATTGTTGATAGCATTATAGAGTCAATGAAGTAATTTCATAAAAACATAAAGTTGAGACCTGCTCATAAATAAAATTTGTGAGCAGGTCTCTTATTGACAAAATAAGTTAAAAGACTTAAAATAATAATTATACCAAATAAGTATACTTTAAGGAGAAATATAATATGAAAATAACACAAGAAGCAGATTACGCACTTAGAGTTGTACTTTACTTGTGTAAATTAGGATATGGTGAAAAGGTAGAATCAAAAGTAATTTCAGAAAAAGAGTGTGTACCGCAAAGATTTCTTTTAAAACTTCTAAGAAAGCTTATACAAGTAGATATTCTAAAATCTTATAAGGGAGTCAAGGGTGGGTATGCTATAAATAAAATGCCAGAGCAAATTACATTAAAAGATGTTATAGAAGCAATAGACGGTCCAGTCTGTGTGAATAGATGTGTAATTGATCCAAACTTTTGTAATATGAAGAAAAGTGGTGTATGCATTGTGCATAAAGCTATGATGAAAATACAGAAGAATTTAAATGCAGAATTAGAAAATATAAATTTTAGGCAACTAGTAGATGAAGAAGTTTAAGCATACAATTTATAAGTTTTATCAAATAGAAAGGAGGATATTATGGAATTTCAAAATCTTTTATATAAAAAAGTAGGGAATATTGGAATTTTGAGCATTAATAATCCAAAATCATTAAATGCTTTAAATTTAGCTATATTCAAAGAGATAAATGCTGCTATAGACATGGTTGAAGCTGACGAAGAAGTCTATGTACTAATAATAACTGGTGAAGGAAAAGCTTTTGTTGCTGGTGCGGATATAGAAGAGATGAAAAGTTTAAATGTAGAAGAATCAAGAAAATTCGGAAAAATAGGTTCAGATGTTTTTAGAAAAATAGAACTTATGGAAAAACCAGTGATTGCAGCAGTTAATGGTTTTGCATTGGGTGGCGGATGTGAATTAGCAATGAGTTGCGATATTAGAATAGCAAGCGAAAAGGCAAAATTGGGACTACCAGAGGTAAGCCTCGGCATTACTCCAGGCTTTTCAGGTACGCTAAGACTTCCAAGATTAGTTGGTATCGCAAAAGCAAAAGAATTGATTTATACAGGGAATATTATTTCAGCGGAAGATGCCGAAAAAATTGGATTAGTGAATAAAGTTGTTCCACAAGAAGAATTGATGAGTATAACTTTAAACTTAGCAAATAAAATAGCTTCTGTAGCTCAAATTGCAGTAAAATATTCAAAATCAGCTATCAATAGAGGGATAGAAACAGATATAGAAACAGGTATGGCCATGGAGAATGATATTTTTGGACTTTGTTTTGCAACGAAGGATCAAAGAGAAGGAATGACAGCTTTTATTGAAAAAAGAAAACCTGTGTTTCAAAACAAGTAATTTAATTAACATATAAAGTAATTATTGTTGTCACATAAGGGTAGTCAAATTATAATTTGACTATCCTTTTAAAAATCATATTAAATTTAAATTTTTAGTTGTTTAACCATATCTACGTACTTAGGCTTAATATAAGCTAGTAAAACATTGCGATAATATTTCATGGACTGCTGGATAGCGGTCTCTGCATCTACAACATTACGCAGTACATTTGTTAGCATTCCAAAGTATATCAAAAGTGCAACATTATTGTATTCTTCTGCATTTTCATGGGTTATAAACCCATCAGCTAAAAGTCCATTAGTAACGCAGCCATTAAGCATGGTCATGCTTCGTTCGTATAGATTTCTTTTTCTAAATACAGAACCCAATATTTCGGATGATGATAAACCTTTTTCAGGATAAATCTCATAATATTGCTGAGAATACTCATTATACTTATCATCTATATTTTGAAGAAATAGACGTTTGTAAATTTCCGGCTCCGCATATGAAAATTTGAAGAAACATCTTGAAACCTCCATATAGAGTGATAGGCCGTTGGTACAATCTTTTGTATATGAGGGAAGAGCCAAATGATATTCTTCCAAATGACTCATGGATGCCATGAAAATCAAATGGTCTAAACTATCGAAATAATTATATAATGTGGCACTATTGTATCCCGCAAGATCGGCTACCTTACGTATTGTAATACAATCTATACCCTCATCTAAAATTATTTTTTCAACACTTTCAATAAAGTATTTCATTATTCTATTCTTTTGAATTCTTTTCTTATCAGAAGTTGCTACGGTTTTATTACTCATTTTATTCCTCTTACCTTTCTTATATAATATATTATAATGTTTAATCATAGTTATTATATATAACGCGATTAGCATATCATATTATTTGTAAAAAAGCTACACTTAGATTGACTAACTGAAACAACAATGATAACATAAACTTAAAGTAATCATGATTATAAAATAATTGTGATTTTTATTTTTAACTATATATTATAATAATAAAAATAAAATAATATACAAAGAAGGGAAGTGACTATTTGGCATTTTTGTGTACTTGTAATACACAAAAACGCTAAATGTAATATGGAAATAAAACAAGTAAAAGGTAATACATTTTTAATTGATACAGGTATGACTTACATACCTTTTTACAAAATTAGTAGTAAAGAAATTATTATGTTGGATTCAGGATGGGCAGAAGGAGAAAAAGAAGGAATAGATGAGTTTTTGGAAAAAAACAACTTTAAGATAGTTGCTATATTATGCACTCATGCTCATGTAGATCATGTAGGAAATAATGCATATTTGAAGGAAAAATATAATTGTATTATCGCTATGCCAGAGTATGAAGCGCTTATTTGTAGCTCTGCAGTAAGTCTCAAACTATATTATAATAACCAAACATTAACCGATGTCAATGATCACTTTGGTGATATGGTATGCGTTACAGATATTATGATTTTGGATAACCAGGACAGTATAACTGTGTGCGGTGCTAAATTTAATATTATTCATACACCAGGACATAGTCCTGCACATATAGGCATTACTACCCCCGATGATGTTGCGTATTTAGCCGATGCCCTCATAAGCTATGAAGTTATGGAAGGATCTAAAATGCCCTATGCATACATACTCAGTGAGGATTTGAAAAGCAAAGTAAAGCTTTATGACTTAAAATATAGCAAATATATTGTGGCACATAAGGGTATGTATGATGATGATATTACTAAACTTATAACTGATAATATAGATTTCTTTAAGAATAGAGCATTAACAATAGCTACAGTAATAGAGGATTCTATGACAATGGAAGATATATTTAAGGCTGTTATCAAATATTTTAATATTAATGTAAAAAGCACATATAAGTATGCTTTGATAGAAAGAATGTTACAGTCATATGTTGAGTATTTGAATGAAACAGGAATATTAGTTTTAAATGTTGATAAAGGATTTCTCAAATACTCAAAGGTACCATCGGATAGTTAGTATCTATTTTTGACACTTGAGCTTCTAGCTGGTGAACACACTCACGAGCTAGAAGCTCTTTTTTATCTTAGATGATGATATTTTATACAATGTGATTAACTTATAATAGTACGTATATAAAATATCCTCTTACATTGGCTTACCTTGACTTAGTATATGAACAATGATAACATGAATATAAAATCATCATGATTATAAAATAATTAAGATTATAAAATCTCTTCTTAGAAATTATTATCCTAGTTATAACTAAATAATATAAATAAAAAAATAGGAGTGAAGCAAAATGAAAAATGGAGTAATAATCACATGTTCAATTACAGGATCGGGGGATTCAGCTTTAAAAAGTTCACATGTTCCCGTTACACCAAAAGAAATTGCAGACTCTGCAGTTAAAGCAGCAAAAGCAGGCGCGGCAATAGCTCATATCCATGTAAGAAATGTTGACACCAAGCTATCTAGCCGTGATTTAGAACTATATACTGAAGTATCCAAATTAATATGTGAATCAGGCGTAGATATGATTCTTAATATTACTGCAGGAATGGGAGCTGACTTTGTACCAGATGAGACTAATCCTTCAATAGGTGGAGTTGGAACTGATATGGCTACAGTAGCTGAAAGAGTTAGACATATTGAAATCATAAAACCTGAAATATGCACGCTTGATTGTGGTTCAATGAACTATGCAACCACCGCTTATGTTTCTACTATGGACATGCTTCGTGAAACAGCCAGAAGAATACAGGCAGTCGGGGTAAAACCAGAAATTGAAGTTTTTGAACTTGGTCATATTTGGCAGGCAAAAACTCTCATAGCTGAAGGGCTTATAGATCCAGATCCAATGTTCCAGTTATGTATGGGAGTACCTTATGGGGCGGAGGCAACTACAAGCAATTTATTAGCTATGGTAAATGCACTGCCACGAGATGCCGATTGGTGTTCTTTTGCATTAGGACGTCAGGAAATGTCTTGGGTAGCTCAATCTGCTATAATGGGTGGAAATGTACGCGTAGGACTTGAAGACAACATTTACCTAGGAAAGGGACATTTTGCAACTAATGAAGAATTAGTAGGAAATGCACGAGAAATCCTAGAAAGAATGGGCGCGAGGATACTATCGCCCCAAGAAGCAAGAAAAGAATTAAAGTTAATTTAATATAATCAAAAATGAAGGACGTGCTTAAATGTTAATCAAAGGAAATGAAGTTAAAACTGTAGCCATTGTTGGCGTAGGTGTAATAGGAGCAGGATGGGCTGCAAGATGTCTTCACAGAGGAATAGATGTTTATGCTACTGATCCTGGCCCTGATTCAGAATCACTTTTAATGGAAGTTATAAACAATGCCCAATATGCGCTAGAAAGAG
>NZ_JBNMNU010000097.1:0-15888 GCF_051278035.1 Clostridium sp. | reverse complement strand
TAGAACAAGATAAATATTTCGATATATCTGGAGGTTTTAATGATGAAGTTGCGACACTTGCAGCCGATTTAACAAAAAATAAAATGGTTTACTTACTTTCTATAATCGATATGTCAAAAGAATTAGGTTTAAGTAAAACTACTAATATTCTTAATTTTAAAATTAAAATATTATTTGATAGAATAAAATATATTCTAAATGATGCTATTGATGGGACTACCTATACATATGAAGGAGAAGCTGAAAAATTAATTTCACCAATAAGATTAATAGTCGCTGAAAAAGTTGCTTTATATAATAGTTTTAACATCAAAGAGCCTTTAGACGTAGCTCTCAATGCCCAGTATAAAAAAATACTTAATTATAGAGAAATTGATAAAATTATAAAAACTAGTGGATTTAAACCGACAAGACAAAAGGGTTCCCATAAAATATATTCTAACTTTGAAGGTGAATCTATTCCAGTTCCCCAACATTCTTTAGGAAAAGGTTTAAGTTACAAAATTCAGAAACAAATACTTCAAAAAAAACATTAATAAGGGTATGTGTAGTAACAGAAACAAAAAGTCAATAGAATCACCCTATCATTCAAGATTTATGTTTGATTTTTTTATAATATGGTATACTATTAATATAAGTTAATTAATGGCGAGAGCTACATATGAGATTAATAAATTAACTTGTTATGAGTTTTGTTTTGAATATAAGAAGGTGCTGTCCTTCTTATATTTCTTTTTTTGCGTTCTTTTTTCGGTGTATCCACTTTTTTTATCTATTTGTTGATAAATTGCGTTCTTGCGCCCAAAAGTGAAATTAAATTTTATTCTACCTTCTATTATTCTTATATCAGATTTATCATTTAAAATCCCACCATATACGCATATAAGAAAGGACAGCTTACTCCCCTCATGAATTATGCAATAAGTAGACTTGTTACTTTGTTAATACCCTCATCTGCACTTATAACTATAATTAGCTCTTTAAATTCCCGTTTTTATATAAAGAACATCTATACAATTTTAGTTAAATTTAACTCAATTCTTACTCCTTAACTTTATATGTTTCTAAGTTAATTATTTTACTATTTATAATCAATAGTTATAACTACCACCTTGGAATTGGATATAGTGAATAAGATTTTTCATATTAGTCTATAATTTAAATACCAATCCTTTTTTAATGATAACTAAAGAAAACAATGCTGCGCTGTGGTCCCCCTAAGTGCTGCATTGTTATTTTTATGTATAAGATATAATCTTAAATTTAGGCTATGTTTATGAATGATGTTAAAATAATAGCATTTTAAGCGAAACCAAATAGTTCCCTCATTTAAAATTTTTTTTTATCTTTTCAAGCCTAATTGATTTAAGTGTTTATCGAAAAACATCTACATACCCTAAAAAAGCAAACCTAATTAGGCTTGCTTTAAATCATTTATTTAATATATAAATATACTTTAGTGCCTTCATTATATATCTTAAATTGATGAAGTTTGCTTGCAGTAAGTTGGTAATTAAAGTATTTCGCTTCCATTGCATCGTTGTCTTGTACAGTTGAATTGTAAAGTTTCGCAATTGAAGCAAGTTGTGTGGCGTCTTTCTCTCCAAGTAAGTCATATAGTATGCTATCTAAAAGTTTTATTGCGGTTGGGTTACTACTTATAGCTCCCCAAAGAGAAATACTAGAATAGGTAATACAGTTTTGATAAGTTACCTTAGACGAAGCAGCATCATAGTCAAAGAAGTTAATATCATTCCACATTATGTCTTCTTCAGGTAATAACTTAGCTATTGATTGTAAGTTTATCATATCTGTTGGGTACTTTTTTAACGAGGGAGTATTTGGTATTAACTTGTAACCAGCTATAGTTCCACCTGGTAGAGGTTTTATATCAGCCTCAGAGAATCCTGTTCCTATAACTACTAAGTCATTACATGCCCAGGCAAATTCTTTTATACTATCAGTCACATTTTTATCAAATAACATAACTGGATGATTTGTCTTATAGCCATATACAGAACCTACCAAAGCACTATGAAAATCTGTTCCAGTTGTAATTGTTAAAGAATCTGTATCAGGTTTGAAATATTGAATAACCTTTTTGGATGTATCGTATCTATTTTGTCCGCTTATCCTTATTACTTTAATATTCATACTTGTTAGTGTATCTTCCACATGTTGTGAAATTGCTGCTGTTCCACCTGCTAGGTATACTGTTTTTGTACTCCACTCTTTAAGTGCATTTTGTGTTACAGAATTTAAGTTTCCTTTAGAAGTTAACATGATTGGCGCTTTTAGCTGTCCTGCAAAGGTTGATACCGATAATGCGTCTGGAAAGTTTGAAGCACATGTAATAAACACTGTTTTTGAATTGTTTATTTTTATAACCTCATCTCCCACTGCTTTAGCTGTCTCATATCTGTTCTTGCCACTAAGTCTAATAACCTCCATGCCTTTGCTTGTTAAATCATCTTCTATACTTTGTCGTATTGCGGCTACTCCACCTAGTATATATACTCTTTTAGCCTTTAGCCTTAGCAACTCATCCCATTTGTCAGTTTCATTTGGTAAGTCTAGTTTATCTGTTCCACCTGCATAAATTATGGGGCAATCTTTTTCCATAGCAAATGAACTTCCTGCTAATGCATCTGGAAACTGCGAGGAATCTGCAATAATAACATTATCTGATTGACTCCAGCCCTTTTGGCTTACGGCTATTGATGTGCTTACTGGTTCATCTATTGGTATGTAGGATATCGTAGGTTTGGCAACTTCTGTTGCAGATGCAACAGTTGGATATCCAAACGTTGATATAGCCAAAATAATTGAAATACTGAACATTAATATTTTTTTTGAATTTAACATAACATTACACTTCCTTTTTAATTTGTTTACTACCTTTAAAGTCTCAATACTTAGCCTATAATTACTTTTTAAATATGTGTTTTTAGCTTAAAATAGCATACTACGTGCTATTGATGTTTATATCACTATCTATGTCTAATATATTTACTTAAAATAAATAGTAACGGTTCCTTTACCAATAGATTGTCCCTAAAGCCTCTAAATACATTCTTACCGACCCTACACTTGGCATAATAAGACCTCCGTAATATTTTATAGTGTATTATTATACCACATTATTTAAAAACATACATTTTCAACATTTTTATTAAACATAGCCAAAAATTAAATATATTATATTTTATATGGGAGTTCACAAAGTGAGCTCCTTTTAGTCTTATTAATATATGAATAATACATAATTATGCCCATAATATGTATCTTTACATTTTGGGCTTGTTTAATTAGATTTACGAATAGATTTACGAATAAATGTCCGAAAATTCCACTCGTATATTTTCATAATTGCTCTTTACTTCGTTATTGCATAACATATTTTCACTAATTACCTGTTTTGAAGGAAGACAAAATGTAAACTTACTTCCTTTACCGAGCTCACTTTCAACATTTATTCTACCATCATGTAATTCTACAATCGACTTAACTAAACTTAGCCCAATACCCGTACCTACTGCATTTCTTGATAACGATTTATCTACCTGCTTAAATTTATCAAATATCATACCCAAATGATTATCTTCAATACCAATGCCATTATCTTTAACTGATATTTCAACAAACTCATTTTTACCCTTAACATCTACAAATATTTCCCCACCTTCATCTGAAAATTTTATGGCATTTGATATAAGATTTAATACTATTCTTTCTATTTTTTCTGGATCACAAGCAATAATTTTTTCTTCAATATTTGTATCAAAAACAATATTCAAACCCTTACTTTCTGTAAATTTAGTTACAGACAACATTATTTCTTCTACAACTTGGACTATATTGTTATTTGATAAATTTAGTTTAAAGAATCCTGCTTGAATTTTTGATGAATCTACTATATTATTTATAAGTTTTGATAGCCTATAGGAATTTATTTTCATTGAGCCAAGATATTTAATAATTATTTCACGTCGATCATCTAACGAGTTATAATCGCAATACATTTGAAATAATTGTATTGCTGAAGAAATTACATTTAAGGGGGTTTTAAGCTCATGAGTTATGTTCACAAGGAATTCTCCCTGTGCCTTATCTGCGTTGATTAGTTTTTCATTTGCAATGATTAATTCTTTATTGGCAATAACCAGCTCTTCTGCACGTTTACTCTTCTCTTCGTTCTGAAAAGCAAGCTCTATATTAGCAATAGTTCGCTCCGCTGCCCTGCTCGCTTTCTCTTCATTTTGAAATGCTATTTCTTTATTCGCAATAGTTAACTCTTCAGACCAGTTTTTTATCTCATTATTAGTAATGACTATCTCTTCTGCCCTAGATACATGTCTCAAAGTATATCCCCCCTTCTCATTATATAACAAAAAAACTTTGACTTAGGCCAGTGGCTACCATTCAGATGAAAGGTCTATAGCTTTGCGCCCTAATCTTTCGACAAGTTTGCTACTGTCAGTCAAAGTTTTTAAAATTCAAAGTATTATACATCTAAATATAGTATATTTTAGGTGTGAATGCAATATATTTTTGATTTTATGTACAAAGTCCATGTAGTTTTTTATACACTATAAGCAATATGTATGTTTTTAAGACAGTTTAGCAAAATTGATTGTACTTATTTCCTTTGTTTAGATTTATATTATACCTATAGCAAGTAATTAACTTGATAAATAAATAATTTCTGTAGGTTCATAGCTTATGGTATATATTCAAATGGAGGATTTAAAAATGAGATTTAATTTTGATCAAACTATCGATGTAGAAAAAACAAATGCTTATATGGTTGGTGGTGGACTGGCATCACTATCGGCTGCTATATATTTAATTAGAGATGGACATGTTCCAGGAAAAAACATTCATATATATGAAGAACTAAACATCACAGGTGGCAGCATGGATGGATATGGAGATGCCGAGAAGGGTTATTCAAACCGTGGTGGAAGAATGTTTGATGAGGAAGCATATGCTTGTACTTTTGGAGTAATGGAAAGTATTCCTTCATTAACGGATCCTAAAGTTTCAATACTTGATGAATTTAATGCTTTTAATAAAGAAAATCATACCTATTCAAAAGCTAGATTAATAGACAATGAAGCTAACATACTGGAGTCATCATGCTTAGGATTCACTCGCGAAGATAGAATGGCTTTAGCAGATATGATGATTAAACCTGAAGATACTTTAGGTACAAAAACTATTACAGATTGTTTCCCAGAATCATTTTTCAAAACAAATTTTTGGTTTATGTGGACTACAACATTTGCATTTGAGCCTTGGCATAGTGCTATAGAGTTCAAGAGATATCTTCATAGATTTATCCATGAGCTACCACATTTAAATGATATGTCTGGAGTACGTCGTACACCATATAATCAATATGATTCAATGTTATTACCTATGACTAAATGGTTAGAAGCACAGGGTGTTAATTTTGAGCTAAACTGTAGAGTAACTGATTTAGAATTTAAGCCATCAGTTGCGGAGACCACAGTTACAGCATTTAAATGTGTTAGAAATGGAAAAGAAACTAGAATAGAAGTTGGAGAGGGTGACTTTGCCTTTGTTACTATAGGTTCCATAACAGCTGGCAGTAGCCAAGGTTCAATGACTACAGTGCCAGTGATTAATGACAAACATGTAGGTGGAACATGGGATCTTTGGGAGAAAATTGCTGAAGGCCGACCTGAGCTTGGTAAACCAAAGGTTTTTGATGAACGAGTTGAAGAATCAATGTGGGAGTCTTTCGTTGTTACACTTAAGGATCCAACTATGGTAAACAAAATAATAGAATATTCAGGGAATCAGCCAGGAACTGGAGCTATGATGACATTTAAAGATTCTGGATGGTTTATGTCAATAGTTCTCTACAAGCAACCACATTTTCTTAATCAACCTGAAAATGTACAAACTTTATGGGGGTATGGATTGTCCCCTTATGCAAAAGGTGATTTTATAAAGAAGAGAATGGTGGATTGTACAGGTGAGGAAATATTAACTGAGTTATTATATCACTTAAACTTCAAAGCAGATATGAAGAAGATTCTTGAAACATCTATTTGTATTCCTTGTATATTACCTTTTACAACTGCACAATTTTTAACAAGAGCAAAAGGTGATAGACCAGAAGTTATTCCAGAAGGTTCAACTAATTTAGCATTACTTGGCCAGTTCTGTGAAATAGCAGATGATATAGTATTTACTATGGATTATTCTGTAAGAAGTGCACAAATTGCTGTTTATAAATTTCTAAATTTAAATAAAAAAGTTACCCCTATTTATAAAGGACAGTATGATGTACGTGTATTAATTAATTCCGCACTTAAAATGATGGAGGATGATAACCTAAGTGAAGAAATAAGCGCACTTAAAACTATGCTGTTGAAATAGTTTAATTGGGCGGTCCTGCACTTTTCTATAAAAATAAAGCTGCAGGACCATCCTTATTTATATCTAGCTAAAACACCAACCATACTGCCTTCAACCACATTTTCAATCTTTTCTACCATGATTTGTGGTGAGTCTTTCATGCCGCTTTTAATCCACTGAACGATTACACCCACAAAAGCATGGGTATAAAAATCAGCAATAAAATTTTTATCCACATCAGGAATATTCATGCCAAGGGATACATCATTAATAACTCCCATGACAAGTTCGCAACTAAATTCAAAGAAATATCCATCAAAAGCATTTTGGCCAGGTGTGTTAAGCGCATTAATATAAAAGGATTTATTCTCCATTAGGTAGCACAAGGTTCGGTGCATACCGTCCGTCCAATTTTCAAAATGCCTGCAGTTAGCGATACATTCTGTAACTTCAGTGTTATAAATCCAATTCACAAGGTCGAACTTATCTTTAAAATGATAGTAAAATGTTTGTCTATTAAGGCTACAGTTGCTCGTAATATTTCGGATAGATATTTTTGACAAAGAAACTGTTTGCATTAACTCCTTTAAGGATAAAGCAAGAGCCTTTTCTGTTATTACGGATTCTGACATATTAATCACCTACAAAATTAATTTAAATATTAATCATACACCATAAATATGGATTTTTTGTAGACAGGCTTTTATTAATACTAAATTAACAAAAAACATAGTACACCATATACTGTATAATAAATACTTTTAAGCAAGCAATTAATGAGGAGATAAAAATGAAAAAATTTCAATCTTTTCATGGCATGATTACCATGATTAATGATTTTGTGATATCCGGAAATGGAGAAGGCTCTGGATGTTATAAGTTAATGTCTGTAGACGATGGATATGGGACTTTAGTTAATTTCGTAGTTACCCCAACTACTTACTTTGTAGACCACGTAATGGTGACACCCGGAAATATGGTAACTGGCTTTTATGATGCAAATACTGCTGTTCCTATGATTTTCCCACCACAATTTAGAGCAATTGTCATGTCAAGAGATACCCCTTATCGAAATGTGAAAGTAGATTATTTCAATAGGCAATTTGTGAGTAGCGATAATAGTTTAAAACTAAATATTACAACGATTACTCAAATAGTACTGGAAAATGGGCAGGCATTTAATAATAACCCTGAAAATCGCAATCTAATTGTTGTTTATGGTGCTACCACAAAGAGTATACCAGCTCAGACCACCCCCTATAAAATTATTGTAATGTGTTAGTTAAAAGAACTGGTTAATATCCAGTTCTTTTTTATTGTATATATTTATAAATTATTTTATACCCACCACTCAAAACTATGATCTTCAGATTTTGAATAATTAAAATTTAGTCTAAAACATTCTCGTGTTAATAAACCATTTTCCAGAGAAAAATCCACTATTTCTTCTAAAATCCCAGCTATTCTTTTCTTTTCTGAATCAATTATATATAATTTTACTCCATATATATATTTATTATCGTAATCTATTATTCTCCATAGCGCATAACCTGTAGCATAAATTTTTGTATCAGCAATAATTATTTTGAATTCTAAAATGGAATCCTGGTCTACTGCTACATCAATATCAGTAATAACTTGAATACCATCTTGTGATATATTATCTATTAATATATCAACCCACTGAGAGGTACCGGATTTATTTTTACTTTTATCCACTTTCATTTTTGCAACAAAATGATTATTAAGTTTATATCTTTTACATATCCTTTTGTTAAATTTACCTGTATATTTTCTAATACAATCCACTACATCACATGAGCAAAGTTCAGAATTATTTAAAATACCCTCTTTGTTTAACTCATGCAGCTTGCATATGAACTGTTCATGCTCATCATCAGCTATATTAACAAATTGAACTCCATATCTATATATACCCCTGTCAATTTCTTCTTTTCTTACAATATTACCATAAAAAGTAGTGCTAACCTCTTCAATTATCAACTTAAACTCAATAACAATAATATCACTTACTGGAAGGTTTAGACTAAACAGAAACTTGAGACCTCCAGAGCTTATATTTTCTACACAGATGTTTCCAGTTCCACTAGTGACCACTTTATTATTAACTTTAACAATAGAAATTTGTGTACAAATTGGTGTTTTACATTCTATTCTAAAAAATTTTCTGTTATCTATAGCTTCCATAAAAAACCTTCCTTCTTTCTATTGTTAGGGAGAGTAGAAATTTACATTTCCACTCTCAAATAATTAATTGAAAATTTTGTTCATATTTACATTATTCTACATTTACTACTGAATTCCTCTTTAATAAATTACATTTATATACACTCTCACATACTATTCGTATAATGGGTTATATTAATAATAAGTTATATTTTCAAGATACAAATATATAATTTTTTATGCTCATAATTAATTCAAGGAGGAATTTTCGATGTCACATATAGACAAAAAAAATAACCAGCAAAGTAAAAAACTTAGTCAAAAAACAAAAAAAGAATTAGACAAAGTAAATATAGAAACAGCCAAAGAAATAGGAGTTTTTACAGAAGCTAAAAAAACAAGAAAAAAATAATATAATTTATTAATAATTACTTCAAAATTCACAATTACTTTTTAATTTTGTCACTATAATGACACATAGAATTGTTATTATAAGTCCATGGAAGATAATTGATTTTTATTGATTAGAGCCCCCCCTTTAATTGAATATAAATTTAATATAACGCCTTAAAGCAACTAGTTAATATAACTAGCTGCTTTTTTAATCTTTGAAGGTCTAAAATGAGTTAGTAGAAGCTCACTCATGACTTTACAATATTTTCTTTTATGCTAAACTTAATTATAGAGTAGGAATAATATAATGAATTAGAGGTGGATTTAAAAATGTTTAGTACTTTAAGTTACATAGGAAAAAAACTTAATGAAGAAAGAATTGTTTGGGGAGTTGGTGCTTCCATATTACTTAATCATTATGGGCTTATAGATAAACCTAATGATATTGATATTTTAGTAGATTTAAAAGATATTGAAAAAGCAGATAAAGTTCTTAAAAACATTGGAGAAAAGATAGTTTGGGAAATGACAGAAACATACTCTACAAAATACTTTTATGAATATGTTGTAAATGGATTCGATGTTGATGTTATGGCAGGATTAAGCATTAATTATCATAATGGAACATTTAAATATTTTTTTGACCAAAGTTCAATTTCCGATACTAAAATAATTAATGGAGTAAATATACCACTAACTTCCTTAGAGGATTGGTATGTAATATATCAGCTAATTCCAAATAGAGAAATAAAGGTTACTATGGTAGAAAATTATTTATCATCAAATGGAATAAATAAACCTAATTTATTAAAAAGAGCATTAAGCGGACACTTACCAGATGTAGTAAGAGGCAATATTCAAAGGCTATTAAATACATAATAAACTTCAATAATAACAAAAGGATGTGATAAAATGGTTTCAACTAATTGGTCAAATAAAATATGGAATGTAATGGGAGACAGCATAACTGATAGCGCAAATAAGCTTGCTACAAAACGATATTTTGATTATATAAAAGATTATTTAGGATTCTCTACTACTCGGAACTATGGTATTAGCGGTTCCTGCATAGGCACGTCACCTTTAATTTCAAATCCAAGTCCAAGTCCAATGGCAACAAGATATACTTCAATGGATTCAGAAACTGATTTAGTAACTGTATTTGGTGGAGTAAATGACTTTGGACGAGGCGTTCAACTTGGTACAATGAGTGATAGAACGATTACTACATTCTTTGGAGCATGTCATGTTTTATTTAGTGGCCTAATTGAAAAGTACCCTGATAAGATTATTGCAGTGATCTCACCATTACAAACAAATGGATTTTTCCAAAGCCCAAATATATTCGGGCTAACTGAGGATGTATATGTTAATGCCATGGAGCAAGTTTCAGATTATTACGCTTTACCATTTTTAAATCTATTTAAGTCTTGTGGAATATTTTCATTAAGTTCAGCACAAAAAAAATTATATCAACCAGATGGGTTGCATTTAAATAATGCAGGGCATGAAAGGATTTCTAAGAAAATAGCGATATTTATAAGCTCTCTATAGGATAATAAAGTACACTAACATTTAACTCCTATGCCTTTAATAAATATAAATACTCCCTTACCAAATTGTTCATAGCTTTCCACTCTAAATTTTGCTTTTTTTATAGTGTTATAAGTTTCTCTATTTACATTGCACTTCCCTATACACTTCCATGTGTCATTAAGAGAATTTACTAAATGCCTACAATGTTTTTCTTCAGGTAGGACATGTTCAATAAAATACATTTTACCACCCGGCTTAAGCACCCTATATACTTCACTAAGCGCCTTTTCGGGATTATCAACGGAACAATAAATTAAAGTTGAAACTACGCTATCAAAAGTTTCATCTGGAAAAGGTAATTTTTCAACATTTCCTAACACATAATCAATACTTATCTGTGAGTTAAGTGGTTTATTTGTTATTAGGCCATTAATCTCCAGTTCCACAATAGTTAGTTTTGATATATTGTCCGCAATATAATAATCAAAGTTTACCCCTGTTCCTGCACCAATTTCTAATACATTCCCATTAGCTTTAGGTATCAATTCTTTTCTTCTTTTGCTTAAGGCTCTTTTCTCAAAGGGCTTCATAAACAAATCAAATATTCTTGAACTTATTTCTATCATTGCGCTTCTCTCCTTTAATATATGTATGGACATTTAGTTTTATCTTTTCTTTTCAATATACCCCTATTAGGTATTATTTATAGTTATTATAAATGAATAATGCTAAATAATCAATAGATAATTTCTATTTAAAGTTATTGTATATTTCGTACAGCTGAGCACTATAACACTTAATATATTTATTTTATTAAATCCACATAAAAACAAATTTCTCGCACCATTGGTGCGAGAAATTTAATCACTTACAACATGTACATACCAGAATTCATCAACCCATAGACCTATTATTCTAACTGGAAGCCCCCATGATTTCACCATATATGTTGATTTTACTATATCTTGAAAATGTTTATTGACGCTAACAGGATTTGCAGCACAATCGTAATGTCCAACTACAGCAACTATATTTGAGTTATGAGCTGTTATTGAAACTATAACATTTTCTCTCAATCTTTCAGTTTCAAACCAATTGTATTGAGATAACACCTTATCCATTCCTGGTTCTGTAATTAAATCTACATAGTCTACATCAAAATTTTTTCTAAGCCACCTTGTTACAGGAATTTGAGTTCTACCATCGATGCAGTTTAGAGCAGTTGCATATCTTTTTTCCATTACACACCTTCATTTAATTTCTCTCTATTAAAATATGAAAGCATTATATAATTTGTGTGTGACGATTATCAAGTTACGAAATACAACGCACCTAATTAATTACTCTGTACCTTTTTATCTTTTTTTCCAAATAATCTTAGAGAGGTTAAAATAGCCCCCAACATACAAATAGCAGCTGCAGTTATATATACAGTTTTCATGCCATAAACAAATGCATCACTACGCCCAACTACGTAATCAGTCACATGATGACCAATTTTGTAGCTCATCCTATTATATAATAGGGTAGTAGATAAAGCTATTCCACATACCATTCCTAAGTTTCTTACAAGCCCATTTATACTTCCTGCAACACCTAGCTTATCCCGTGGTACTGTGGACATTATCAATGAATTATTGGGTGATTGAAACAAACCATTTCCTATAGACATAGCTCCTATAAAAAATACCATACTTATTACAGACGACTGTTCATTTAAAGTTGACATTAATAGTAGCCCCAAACTTGTAACCACAAGCCCTATAAATGTCAGGATTTCAGAACCTATCTTATCTGATAAATGTCCACTAATTGGTGACACTACAGACAAAATCAAGGGAAAAATCATAAGTATTAATCCGGTGAATGCAGGTGAAAACTTCATCACATTTTGAAGATAAAATGGTTGAATAATAATTGAACAAAAGATAGCTAAAAACGATATAAACCCACAAAATATACTGAGTGAGAATAATTTATTTTCAAAAATTTGTAGTTGCAATAATGGATTTTCAATTCTCTTTTCTACCATAACAAATGCAACAAATGAAATAATCGCTATTGAAAAGCCTATTAAAATTAGTGGCTGGGTAAATCCAACCTGCTGTCCTTTACCTAGCGCTGCAAACAAAGGTACTATAGCAAACATAAATAGTAAAGCCCCGACTACATCCATTTTCGACTTTACTGCTTTGTGCCCTTTAGGAAGTAGCTTAAAAGCATAAAATAAAGTTATTATACCTATTGGTATATTTATTAAAAATATGTATTTCCAACTGATGCTGTCTACTATAAATCCTCCCAGCGCTGGTCCTACCAAGGCTCCTAGAGCAACAAATGTTCCTGTGATTCCTAGTGCTTTGCCTCTTTCATTTGCTGGAAATGTTTCTGTAATAATACCCTGACTGTTTGCCATAACAGCCGCTGCACCTATTGCCTGTATTACTCTAGCTATAATCAAACTTGAAAATGAATTTGTTATTCCACAAAACAAAGAACCTAGTGTAAATAAAGCTAATCCAAACTTAAATACCTTTGTCTTACCGACCATATCTCCAAGTCTTCCAAAAACCAATATAGTTGCTGAAATTATAATTAAATAACTTGTTACTACTAATTGAATACCACCTGATGTTACATCCAGAGATTTGGCCATAACAGGTAATGCTACATTTACAATACTACTATCCAATGTGGCCATAAAAGTTACCATTACTACTATAAATAAAACTACCCATCTACTATTATTTGATGAATCCATATATATTCTCCTTCTATCCTTATAATTTAAGGTCTTTCCTTTTAGTTAAACTAAAACAAAAGACAGATGCAATTTTGCATCTGCCTTTTGTTATTTATTTATTTATTTATTTATTTATTTATTTAATTGTTTTAGTAAATCTCCAAGTTGCTGATTATATTCTCCATATTTTGTCCAATCTAGATTTCTTTGAGCCTCAAGCGCTTTTAAATATAAATTATTTGCCTGCTTAATTAGCCCTATCTTAGCTTGGCTTAATGGCTCTGAAGTAGTTCCATCACCTGTAACCACTTCATTTGGAGCCTCATAATTAAATATCTGCGCGAGTCCAGTTTCCATATTATCAACCATAAGTAGCTTGCTATCGTAAGATAATATTATTTTTTTCATTTCAGGAATACTATTTTTCCCACTAGCTCTTAAATATAGAGGTTCAATATAAAGAAGCGAGTTATTTATTGGTAAAATTACAGTGTCTCCATATTGTACTTCAGAACCACCTGTATCCCACAGCGAAAGCTGTGCCGAAATTGTAGTATCCTGACTAATACTCTGATTGAAAAGGTGCGGACTGTAGACTGTTTTTTCTGCTGGAAATTCTTCTAGGAACAGTTTGCCGTAGTTTCCTACATCCATTCTAGCACCTAAAATTGCTGTCATGTTAAATTTTGTCTTTATGTTGAAATACTGTTGTAATACCATTTCTTGATTATCTTTGTCTGATAATTTTCGTATGATATATGGTGGAATAGTTGTTTTAACCTCACCACCTACTGCTTTTGCGTTCTTAGAAACATCCCAAATATCCTCCCCACTATAAAAGACTCCTGGATCAGTTACATGGTATTTTCCAAGGACTGCACTTTGAACATTAAATATATCAGATGGATATCTGAAATGTGCTTTAAGGTCATCTGAAATCTCTGATATATCCTTAAAGAAATCAGGGTAAATTTTTGCGTATGTTTGCACAATTGGATCAGTTGGATCCTCCATATAATAATTTGTAGAACCATCGTAAGCATCTATTACAACCTTAACCGAATTTCTAATATAGTTTATTCCATTTTGTGGCTGCGAGTATGGATATTGGGTTGATGTAGTGTAAGCATCAAGTATATAGTATACTTTCCCTTCACTTACAACAACATATGGATCTTGATCATAGCTTAAAAATGGAGCTATCTTTTTCGCCCTTTCAACTATATTTCTATTAATAAGAATTTTGCTTGTGCTATTAATATCCCTTGATAATAGAAAATTTAGTTCCCCATTATTTATTGCAAATAAAACCTTATTAATAAAACTCATTTCGATTCCGGCTTCTCCATCATAAGTTGTTAATTTATTGGTGTTACCTTGAGGATAGTCGAATTCACTCACATTAGTATTTACTAAGGCGTACAGGTCTGTTTGCTCACCGAAGTAAATCCTTGGATTAGTTAACTTAATATCTGTACTATTGTTAATTGGCATATCTTTAATTACAAAATCGGGCTGTCCCTCTGATGTAACAGCATTTACTTTACTCATTACAACACCATACCCATGAGTATAAATCATGTGAGTATTTTGCCAAGTGTCTGGAGATATTAATTCTGAGTTTATTTCTCTTGCTGAAATAAATACTTGACTATATTTATCATTTATTTTGTATCTATCTACGTCTATATCACTAAAATTATAGTAATATCTTAATATTTGTACTTGATTATAAAATTCAAGCGCCTGGGCAGTAGAATTTATCCTAATGTTATCTATTGTCTTCTGATTGTCTGCAATATCCCCTTTTTTCAAATCATTCTTTACATTAAAAGGTTTTGTAGTGATATCCTCTAAATTAAAAGCCTTCCTTGTAAACGCGATATTATTTTCAATATACGGTTGTTCAAATTGCTTTTCGTTCGGAGTTACAATACTATTTTGAACTACTACTCCTGATATTACTTGTACGATGCTTATCAAAACTATAGCACCAATTGAAATCATTATAGGCTTAACCTTTGATCTTAAAACACTAATAAATATTACTACAGCAGCAATAATACAAGCTACAATCAATATTTTATAGAAAAGTAATGTTACATGAATATCCGTGTAGCTTGCACCATATGCAACTCCCCTAGGGCTATATGCTAAATTGAATATATTCACTAGAAATCCAAGTGATAGGAACAGTGCTATAAGTGAAGATATTATTGCGATCTGCTTACCTCCAAATTTAATAAGTTCCTTCCCAAATTCTTTTGGGTCTGCCAAACCATTTTGTATTCTCCCTGCATTGAAAATATCTGACGACTTAAATGCGACGAAAATCACTACTTTAATAATAACTAAAAACACTAGTAGTGTTATTATAAAGCTATATAAAGATTCAATTAAAGGAAGTTTAAAAATATAAAAAGATACATCCATATTATAAATAGGGTCTTTCACATCAAAACTAACTGCATTTATGAATTTAAGAACCATATCCCAATATGCAGATGCAAAAGCAAAAGAAAATACAAATGAAACAAGTAAATTACAAGCTATAAAAATTTTATTTTGGGTAGACTCCTTCATAGAATTTACCTCAACTACTTTTTTCAAATGTAGGATGCTTTTTTTGATGCTCCTAT
>NZ_JBNMNU010000096.1:0-16016 GCF_051278035.1 Clostridium sp. | reverse complement strand
TTAAAGAAAAGCAAAATGAGGTACCTTACTGCAGCGGCACTAGCTGGGGCATATGTGGGATTTGGAATTTTATTAATATTTACTATAGGAGGATCATTTGCAGCAGTTGAGTCCCCAGCAACAAAAATCATTATGGGAGTCTCTTTTGGAATTGCCCTAAGTCTAGTAATAATGGCGGGATCAGAACTTTTTACAGGGAATAACATGGTCATGACCATTGGGTCTCTTGAAAAAAAAGTTTCGTGGCATAATTCAATAAATATTTGGATATATAGTTTTATAGGAAACTTTGTAGGATCAGCAGTCCTTGTAGCAATATTTGTAGGTTCAGGACTTGCAAAGGGAAGCACAGCAGCCTTTATTTTAAAAGCGTCTCAAGGGAAAATGGCCGCACCAAGTATAGAATTATTTTTAAAAGGGTTACTTTGTAATATGTTAGTCTGTTTAGCAGTATGGTGTGCTATTAAATTAAAGGAAGAAACGGCTAAACTTATAATGATATTTTGGTGTCTGTTTGCATTTATAACTACGGGGTTCGAACATAGCATTGCAAATATGACTTTGCTTACAGCTTCATTAATGATTCCTCACACCACAGCAATTTCCATAGGTGGACTTGCACATAACTTAATTTGGGTTACACTAGGTAACTTTGTAGGTGGGGCTGTATTTATTGGAGCAGCGTATTGGTATATATCAAAAGAGAAGTAAATTTTTTTGTGATTAATTTTCAAATTCATTGTTGTATAATAAGAATATTAGTATTTTTATAGCAATGAATTCTAAAATGAGATTATAAGGAGAAGTTAAGATGGTACAAATAACACTTAGGCAATTAAAAGCCCTTCCTTTGTTTGAACGTGTTGAGGATAAAACTTTAGAATTAATAAGAGATAGTGTAATAGTAAAAGAATTAAAAAAATCACAAATGTTGTTTGCTGAAAGGGAAACTACAAATAATATATATATAGTACTAGAGGGAAACGTAACATTGTACAGATTATCGGAAAAAGGTCAAAAGAGGATTATTTATATCCTAAACAAAGGTGAGATTATAAATGAGGTAATCTTTGATAATTTTACTACATCTATTAATTGCGAAGGATTTGAAGACAGTACAATTATAAGTATAAAAAAAGTAGACTTATTAAATATTATGAAACAAGATTTTAACCTTACAGAAGTTATTATATACTCAATGAGTAAAAAAATAAGAAGACTGTATAGGCAGATTAAGAATACAGTTCCTGTTAAAATGGACAAAAGAGTAGCGGCAAAGCTTTGGAAGTTGTCTAAAGATTATGGTGTGCAAACGGAGGAGGGAGTTTTAATAGATATCAAGGTAAATATAACCTATTTAGCAGATATGTTAGGAAGCTCTCGCGAAACTATTTCAAGGGCAGTTAAAGAACTTGAAAACATGGGTATGGTAAAAATAAAGAATAGAAAATTCATAGTTGATAGCGAAAAGTTAAGGCTTTACTTTAAAGGCGCGTGATGAGAATCACATATATTTTTCACAGTATACAATACAATATGCATAGAGAGGTATAAATTTAGTTTTAATAGTGAAATTATTAACAAAGTTTATGGGTAAGTAATATTTTTTACAATGGAGGGAGTTGTATTTATGGGTTTTAATCTTACAATAGAAAAGTTTGATGAGCATCTTGAAACATTGCGACGTGAATATAAGGTATATGCACCAGTAATGATCAAGGGAAAAGGAACTTTTGCGGACACTGATACAATTAGGTATAAGGAAATAAAGAGTATAAGGGAAGTAGAGTTTGACTTGAAATCTGATTTTTCACCTAAAGAAATAATACTTCCAATTACACAAACATTATTTTACTTCACTGAAAAGGATTGCGAGGAACCTAAAATTGATGAAAAGAAAATATTAATATTTTTAAGAAGTTGTGATATTCATGCGATGATTCGACTTGATGAAGTTTATTTGAAAAATGGAAATGAGGATTATTATTATAAGCCTTTAAGAGACAAAGTTAAGATTGTGCTAATGGGTTGTAGTGAAAGCTTTGAAAATTGTTTTTGTGCCAGTATGGGATCAAATAAGACAGAAGATTATGATATGTACACTAGAGTACAAGATGATAAGGTCTTTGTGGATTGTAAATCTGAGGAGCTAATGAAATATTTTAATATAGATAAAATAAGTGAGGTTGAAGTAGAACCTGAATTTGTGCAAACTAATGAAATAAAGGTTACTATACCTGGAAATTTAGATCAAAGAGTTTTTAAATCAAAAATGTGGGACGAATATTCTTCGAGATGCATTGCCTGTGGTAGGTGCAATTTTGTATGTGGGACATGTTCTTGTTTTACTATGCAGGACATCTTCTATAAAGAAAATGAAAATGTAGGAGAGAGAAGGCGTGTTTGGGCATCTTGTCATGTGGACGGATATAGTGATATGGCAGGCGGACATGGTTTTAGGAAGGATAAAAAAGATAGAATGAGATTTAAAGTTATGCATAAAGTTTATGATTTTAAAAAAAGAGCTGGGTACCATATGTGTATAGGTTGTGGTAGATGTGATGATATATGCCCTGAATACATATCTTTTTCAAATTGTGTAAACAAATTAAATAAAGCAATGGAGGAGGTGGAATAAATGAAAAATATATACATGCCTTTTAGATCTAAGATACTTAAAATAAGTAAGCATACGCAGACAGATTACACCTTTAGAATGGAATTCGTGGGTAAGGTAAAGCCGGGTCAATTTTTCGAGGTATCTATACCAAAATTTGGAGAATCGCCTATATCCGTTAGTGAGATAGGTGAAGGTTATGTAGACCTTACAATAAGACGTGTAGGTACAGTTACAGATGTAATTCATAGCTTTTTTGTAGGTGGAACATTGTTTTTAAGAGGCCCTTATGGAAATGGTTTCGATGTTAACCTTTATAAGGATAAAGAAATTATTGTAGCCGCAGGTGGCACTGGACTGGCACCTGTTAAAGGAATAGTAGATTACTTTGCGAAAAGCCCTAAGCAGTGTAAAGACTTTAATGTAATGGCGGGGTTCAAGTCGCCTGAGGACATCCTATTCAAAGAAAATTTTAAAGAGTGGGAAAAGAGTGTTAATGTAACACTAACTGTTGATGGTGCAGATGAGGGTTACCTTGGGAATGTAGGACTCATAACAAATTACATTGAGGGCATTCCAGTAAAAAATATTGAGGATGTACAAGTTATTGTAGTAGGTCCTCCAATGATGCTTAAGTTTACAGTAGCTGGATTTATTAAAAAAGGAGTAAAAGAAAAAAATATATGGGTATCTTATGAGAGGAAAATGTGTTGCGGAGTTGGGAAATGTGGGCACTGCAAAATTGATGATACGTATATATGTTTAGAGGGACCTGTTTTTAACTATTTGGATGCAGTTCATCTAATAGATTAAGGGGGATGATATTATGGATATAAATACTAAATTGCTCAAGAAAAATGCATATAGAATAACTAAAAAAAGAGGAAAAACTGCAATAAGGATAAGGGTTCCTGGAGGGCAAATTGAAGCTAAACATCTAGAAGTTTTGCAAAGAGTTGCAGAAACTTACGGAGATGGGAATATTCATATAACTACAAGACAGGGTTTTGAACTTCCAGGTATTGATATAGATAAAATACCTGATGTTAATAAAATGATCCAATCGGTAATAGAAGGGCTTGAAATAAATCAGATTTCACAGAATACGGGATACTTAGCAGCGGGGACTAGAAATGTTTCGGCTTGCGTTGGAGCAAATGTCTGCCCTTTTGCAAGTTATAATACTACGAACTTCGCTAAAAAGATTGAAAAAGAAATTTTTCCTAATGATTATCACGTAAAGGTAGCTTTAACAGGTTGCCCTAATGACTGTATAAAGGCTAGAATGCAAGATTTTGGGATTATAGGGATGACAGAACCTCAATACGAATCTTATAGATGTATTAGTTGCAAATCCTGCGTAACTAACTGTAAAAGAAGAATAACTGGCGCGCTTAAAATGGAGAACTTCAAAGTAGTACGTGACCATGAAAAGTGCATTGGATGTGGAGAATGTATAGGTAAATGTCCAACTGGGGCATGGAGTAGAAGCCTTGAGAAGTATTATAAACTAGTAATAATGGGTAGAACTGGCAAGAGAAATCCTAGACTTGCTCAGGATTTTATAACTTGGGTGGACGAAGAAAGTATAATTAAAATAATAAAAAATACTTATTCATACATTGATAAATACATGGATAAAGATGCTCCAGGAGGTAAAGAGCACATAGGGTACATTGTCGATAGAACAGGATATCCAGTATTTAAGGAGTGGGTTTTAAAAGATGTAGTATTAAGGGAAAAAGCAGTTGTTAAAGAGTATATCAACTGGTAACCAGCATAAATATATTAATAGCACCGGCTAGAGCTGGAGCTATTTTTTATTTTATAGATAGAGGTATGAAATGATAATTTTATTTATTAAACATATATTAGAATATAATAATTAGTTTAAATAATAGAGTGATTTGTCAATATTCAAAGATTATGATAATATGTAAAATATAAAAAAAATTAGATAACGAATGGAGGAAATGAAATTATGCTGGAATTGCCTAATTGCCCAAAATGTAAATCAGAATATACTTACGAAGATAGAAGCCTTTTTGTTTGCCCTGAATGTGCTCATGAATGGACTTTAGAATTAGAAAATGAAAATAGTGAAGACAAGAAGATTGTCAAAGATGCAAATGGAAATACCTTGAATGATGGTGATTCTGTAACTATAATTAAGGATTTAAAAGTAAAAGGAAGCTCATCATCTGTAAAAATAGGTACAAAAGTGAAAAATATACGTTTGATCGATGGAGATCATAATATTGATTGTAAAATTGACGGGTTTGGTGCTATGGAGTTAAAATCAGAATTTGTTAAAAAGGCATAAATGGTAAAAAAAATTGGGTCAAAAACATTTAAGATAGCAATGTCGGCCACAATAGCAATTATTATATCAAATTATATTGGATTAGAATTCGGTGTGACTTCGGGTATAATTGCAATATTAAGTATTCAGGACACAAGAAAGGAAGCTTTATTAGTTGGCGGTAGGAGATTGATTTCATCTGGGTTGGCTATACTTTTATCGTTTATTCTATATATGCTACTTGGATATAATCCTATTGTATTTGGAATATTTCTGATATTATTTATACCGATAACCAATATACTTAGAGTAAGCGAGGGAATGGTTATTGGAGCAGTATTATCAACACATTTTTTAATAAATACAAATATTAATATATACAGCATCATTAGAAGAGAACTTTGAAAAGAATAAAGAGAATATAGAAAAACAATATAGATTAATACTGTCAGACATGGCGGCAAGCTTAGTCACCCAAGCGGTACCAATATATGAGCAAGAAGTACTTTCAAGCATTGAAAAGCTAATTCAGAATACTAAATTTATTGCACAAAAAATAAATAATAATAAATTATTTAAGAGCAATAATTATTATGAAAGTTATATAGATATGAGAGCAATTCAATTAGATGCTATAAAAAGAATGAAAAGACATTTTTCAAGGTCTTATATGGCCTATGAACAAACCCAAATATTATCAAAGTTTACGACAAGTGTTGCAATTAATATTCATGAAGATAATGATTGTATTGAACTTATTAGTAAACTCACGTTACTTAGAAAAGAATATGAAATCATGGCGCTCCCCCAAAATAGAAATGAATTTGAAAACAGGGCATTGTTATTTCAGTTTCTAAATGATTTAGAGGATTTTTTAATTATTAAAAAAGAATTTAAAGAATCGCATCGCGGGTAATTTTAGAATAAAAACCTTGATATTTACTTTTGCAAATAATATATTAATCATTAATAACTTAATAAACTTTATTATCTGTTAAAGTTAAATATTGCTACTTTCCTTATGGGAGAGTAGTTTTTTTATATTTAAACTAAAGATTTGTCTTTATCAAAAATAAAATAAAAAAAGAAGAATTTATTATGAATGATACTTCGTAATCAGGTCTGTATTTGCAAATTTTGTATTTATACTTTATTCTATTATAAAATGGATGGGGGCTCTATATGAAAATTGCAACAACACAAGTATTAATGTATTTAGGTTATAAAAATCAAGAAATTGATAGAAATATAATTGATTTAATAGAGGAATGCTCTCAAGAGGTCATAAGTATATGTAAAGAGCGTGTTGTATATGAAGTTTTTGATATTCAGCGTAATGATGAACAAGTATTTCTATTAGGTAGTACTTTAGTTTTAAAGGATACGGACATAATAAATCATCTGAGTAGCTCAAAAAGATGTTTGATTATGGCAGCAACATTAGGAATAGAGGTTGATAGCAAAATAGCTTACTACTCGAAATTTAATATTACAAAGGGTTTAATTATGGATGCCTGTGCAACCACTGCAATAGAAAGCTTATGCGATGAAGTTCAAGGTGCAATTAAGGAAAGTGCATTAGTGGATAATCTCCATATTACAAACAGGTATAGCCCAGGATATGGAAGCTTTTTAATTGAAAATCAAAGGAATATATTGAACATTTTAAATGCATATAAAAAAATAGGACTTTCTGTTACTGAGAGTAGTATTATGTTACCAAGGGAATCAGTAACTGCACTTATAGGTTTAGGTGAAATTGTAAATCCCAATCCCACTTACAAATGTAATAATTGTAAAAATGAAAATTGTAATTTTAGAAAGGATGGTAGATATTGTGGCTCAAAAAATAAATTTTAATAAATTCTTATTATTTGATGGAGCAATGGGAACAATGTTAGAGAAATATGGACTTAAGAGAGGTGAATTACCAGAAAGCTACAACACATTACACGCAGAAATCATTGAAAAAATACATAGCGAATATTTTGAAGCTGGATGTGATATTGTAACTACCAATACATTTGGCGCAAATAGGTATAAACTTAAAAATACGCAATATAATGTTTCTGAAATAGTTTCGGCTGCTGTGAAAATAGCAAGAAAAGTGGCTGGTGATAGATTAGTTGCACTTGATATTGGTCCTATTGGTCAGTTAATGGAGCCATATGGGATATTATCATTTAATGATGCATATGAAACTTTTGCAGAGCAGATTAAAATTGGGGCTAGGGAAGGTGCAGACATAATTATTATTGAGACAATGACAGATATTTACGAAGCTAAGGCTGCCATTCTTGCTGCAAAGGAAAATAGTACACTTCCTATAATCTGTACGATGTCATATCAAAGTGATGGCAGGACATTAACAGGTACAGACCCAATAACTATGGTTAATGTACTTCAAGGCCTAGGAGTGGATGCAATTGGAGTAAATTGCTCTCTAGGACCAAATGATATGCTACCTATAGTTTCAGAAATTCTTAAGTATTCAAAGGTCCCGGTTATAGTTCAACCTAATGCGGGACTTCCTAAAATTAAAAACGGAGAAACAGTATTTAATGTTCATGCACATGAATTTGCGGAGTATGCAAAACTTATGGCGGAAATGGGCGTTACAATTTTTGGAGGGTGTTGTGGAACTACTTGTGAACATATAAAAGCTATTAAGGATGAGATTATAAAGTTACAGCCGATAAAACGCGATGTTCAAAAGCTAACAGCAGTAAGTTCAGGATCATTAACAGTGATTCTTGGGGAAGAAATTAAAATTATTGGTGAGCGAATTAATCCAACAGGTAAAAAAAAGCTTAAAGAGGCTCTTAAAAATAATGATCTGGATTACATACTCGAAGAAGCTATTAATCAAAGGGATGCAGGAGCAGATATACTAGATGTGAATGTTGGACTTCCTGAAATTGATGAGAGATGTGTCATGGTAGAAGTAGTAAAACAGCTTCAAAGCGTGGTAAATCTTCCTCTTCAGATAGATAGTGTTAGGCGTGATGTAATTGAGTCAGCCGTTAGAATATATAACGGGAAACCATTAATTAATTCAGTTAATGGTAAAGAGGGCGTAATGGATGCTATCTTTCCAATTGTTAAAAAATATGGTGCCTGTGTAATAGGACTTACGCTTGATGATAATGGAATACCAAGTTCAGCGGAAGGTAGACTTAAGATAGCTGAAAAAATTATACAAAGAGCAGAAGAATATGGAATAGATAGGGCTGATATTATAATAGACTGTCTTGTTTTAACAGCGTCAGCACAGCAGAGTGAAGTTAAGGAGACTATAAGGGCGGTTGAGCTTGTTAAAACACTAGATATGAAAACTACTTTAGGAGTAAGCAATGTATCATTTGGTCTGCCACAAAGAGAAATATTAAATAGAACATTTTTAGCAGCAGCTCTAACAGCAGGCCTTGATGCACCTATATTAAATCCTTTATCGCAAGATATGATGTCCACAGTTAATGCATTTAATGTTTTATGGAATAAAGATCTAAATTCAAAAAAATATATAAATTCTTATTCCTCATTTGAGGGAAAAGCTATTACTAAACAAGTTTCTAAAAATAGAGATTTAAATAAAATTATTATTGATGGTTTGAAAGAAGAAGCGGCAGACCTAACAGTGGAACTTTTAAAAACAATGTCTGAAATGGAAATTGTTGATAAATATTTAATTCCATCTCTTGATATTGTGGGAAAGAAATATGAAAGTGGCGAAACATTTCTTCCTCAATTATTACAATCTGCAGAAACAGTTAAAAAGGCCTTTGAGATAATCAAAGAAAGTATTCTAAGGGGAACGGGAAGTAAGCTTAGTAAAGGTAAAATTGTGATTGCCACTGTTAGAGGCGACATACACGACATAGGGAAAAATATAGTGAAAATTTTATTAGAAAACTATGGATTTGAAGTAATAGACTTAGGTAAGGATGTACACGCAGATGATGTAGTTAATGCAGTGAGGGACGGAAATATTAAATTAGTTGGTCTAAGTGCACTTATGACCACAACAGTAAGGAGCATGGAGGAAACAATAAAAGCACTTAAGGAAAATAATTTAGATTGCACTATTATGGTTGGAGGAGCAGTTCTAAATGAAGAGTATGCAGAAATGATAGGTGCAGATTATTATGCAAAAGATGCAACTCAAGCTGTAAAAATTGCTAGGAAAATATTTCAGTGTGAATAAACTATATAGAGAAGAGTAAAAAGCTATTGATTTTAATCAATAGCTTTTTGTGTGTTTTTTTCTGTTTCACTAAGAACTTCATTCATACTTCCAGTTCTATATCCTAACAAATCAAGGGTTACATATTTAAAACCAATATTTTTTAATTCATTCGCAACTTTATCCATAATTTTGATATCAAAGAATTTAAATCTTTCTTCAGTATTGACCTCAATTCTTGCTATATCTTCATGATGTCTAACCCTTATCTGCCTGAAGCCTAAATCCATTAGAAACTGCTCAGCTCTTTCAACCATACTTAGTTTTTCAACAGTTATCTCATTACCATATGGGAATCTTGAGGATAGACATGCAAAGGCTGGCTTATTCCAAGTAGGTACGCCCAATTTCTTTGACATTGCTCTTATATCATCTTTTGTGAAACCAGCATCCTTTAACGGGCTAATAACTTTGAGTTCCATAGCGGCCTTCGTTCCTGGCCTAAAATCTGACATATCATCAACATTTGAACCGTCTAAAACTGCGTTAATATTATTATCATCAGCGACTTTTCTAATTTTAGAGAAAAGTTCTTTTTTGCAAAAATAACATCTGTTAACTGGGTTTTTAACGAATCCTTCAATTTCTAATTCTTCAGAGATTATAACTATGTGTTTTGCTCCTATGTCTTCTATGTATTTAACAGCTTCTTTAAATTCTCTTTCGGGGTAGGTTGATGACTTTGCAGTAATTGCTATAACGTTATTACCTAAAACATCAGCGGCTACTTTTAAAAGAAATGTGCTATCAACACCACCAGAATAAGCTATTGCCACACTTTTTAAATCTTTTAAACTATCCTTTAATTTTTGAAATTTCAAATCTAATTCCATATTGATCCTCCATGTCTTAAAGTCAGTGTAACCACTAACTTAATTTTATTTTAGTTTTAAGCTCTATTATATTTTATTACATTGAACTGCTATTGGCAAATCAAATAACTACCTACAGAATAAAAGAGGGCTTTAGGACAGAATCATTCTGCATCCTAAAGCCTCTAATTATCTAATAAAGTTCTAAAGTATCAACTAAACTCAATCTTCCTTAAAAAGTACAGTAGATAAATATCTTTCACCTGTATCTGGTAATAAGACTACGATAGTTTTACCTTTATTTTCACTTCTTTTTGCAATTTCAGTAGCTGCAAAAGCTGCTGCTCCTGAAGATATACCAACTAATAGTCCTTCAGTTCTAGCTAAATCTCTACTTGCTTTAAAGGATTCTTCATTCTTAACTTTATATATTTCATCAATAATTTCGGTATTTAACACTGCTGGAATAAAACCGGCTCCAATACCTTGAATTTTATGAGGACCTGGAGCTCCCCCTGATAATACAGGAGAATCAGAAGGTTCCACTGCTATTATTTTAATGTTAGGGTTCTTTTTCTTTAAAGCTTCACCAACTCCGGTAATGGTCCCGCCTGTTCCAACTCCAGCTATGAAAACAGCAACTTTCCCATCGGTATCATTCCATATTTCTTCAGCTGTTGTTTTCCTATGAATCTCTGGATTTGACGCATTATCAAATTGCCTGGGTATAAAAGAGTTTGGAGTCTGTGCTGCTAGCTCTTCTGCTTTACTAATAGCTCCTTTCATACCATCTTTACCTGGAGTTAATACTAATTCTGCACCGAGAGCCTTAAGTACGCTTCTTCGCTCAATGCTCATTGTGTCAGGCATAGTAAGTATTAATTTATATTTTTTAGAAGCGGCTACCATGGCTAATGCAATTCCTGTGTTTCCGCTTGTAGCTTCTATAATTACAGTATCTTTATTAATTAGTCCTTTTTCTTCTGCATCTAAAATCATTGAATGTCCTATTCTATCCTTTACACTTCCGCCAGGATTGAATGACTCTAATTTCGCAACTATTGTACCTTGAACACCTTTTTCCTCATTATAATTTGCAAGCTCCAAAAGTGGTGTGTTCCCTATTAACTGAGTTAAACTTTTAGAAATTTTAGACATTGTAATTCCCCCTTGATTTTTATTTGGTTTTGAATCTATACATGTAATAAATGCATATATTATTTTGAAATTATTGTTAAGTAATTTTATTTATATAACATACTATTCCTATATGCTTACTTTGTTCTTACTATTATTGTATTACACATATTAAATAATGTCAATCATATTATTTATATGTTTCCCAAATATTATCATGATAGAGATGCTTACACTTATTATTGATTGCCAAATAATCTCCATTATTATAAGAAAAATATTTTAAAATTAAGGTTGACAAAAATAAAATAGAGCATATAATAAAAATATAAACTATTCCTATATGAATACTAATACATGCGAAGAAAAAGGAAAGTAGTAATTTGGATGGGTACAGAGAAGAAGCAATGCTGAGAAGCTTCTACCTAAAGATATATGAAGTGCACTTTGGAGTATGGACCCGAAATAATAGTAGGGGACTACGGGATTCGCCCGTTAAAGCGACAAGGCATTTTGTGCTTGGATTTAAGTGAGATTCTATAGTAGGTTAGAGTGGGATCTCCGAGTTAACTTAGCAACGCCTCTATAACATGAGATGTTGCTTTTTTGGCGTCAAAGATTAATGATTGGAGGGATATAATGAGTTCATTAGATTATTTTAATGAAATAGCTAAAAGTTGGAACGTAATAAGAAGTGAATATTTTGAAGAAAGATTGAAATATAAGGTATTATCTAAAGTAAGTATAAAAGACAAGGTAGTGGCTGACCTTGGATGCGGCACGGGATTTTTATCCTTAGCGCTGGCATTAGATGCAAGTATTGTGTTTTCTATAGATCAATCGGAAAATATGCTCAGAGAATCGAAAAAATTAATGGAGACTAAAAAATTTAACAACGTGTATCCGATAAAATCTGACCTAGAAAACTTGGTTTTATTTGATGAGTCTGTGGACGTTGTCTTCATTAATATGGCTCTCCATCATGTTAAAGATGCTAGGAAAGCTATTGAGGAGATGTATCGAATAATTAAAAAAGATGGGACATTAATAATATCAGATGTAGAGGAGCATACTGGTGAGTGGGCAAGAACTGAAATGTTTGACGAATGGCTTGGTTTTTCAAATAATCAAATACAAGAGTGGTTAACTGAAGCAGGATTTAATGCGGTTAACATTGAAAATACAGATTTAAAATGCAAAGGCTATTCTAGTAAAGGTGAATATACTGAAACTGGGATTTTTATAGCAACAGCAAATAAAGGAGGATTAACTTATGAAATTTAATTCATTATTAATACACGCAGGAGTAGACGGCGATGAGCTTACAGGGGCAGTTAATGTCCCAATTTATCAAACATCAACTTACAAACAACAATCTTTAGGAGAATTTAAAGGCTTCGAATATTCAAGAACTGGAAACCCTACAAGGGATGCTTTAGAAAAATTAATGGCAGAACTTGAGGGTGGGGCTAGAGGTTTTGCATTTGGTTCCGGAATGGCAGCTATTACAGCAGTGTTATCACTTTTTAAATCAGGAGATAGAGTTTTAATATCTGACAATCTTTATGGGGGAACCTTTAGAGTTTTAGATAAGATATTTTCAAACTTCAATATTAAATATACTATTATAAAGACTTCGGATACACAAGCAGTTCGAGATAGTATTAAAGAGGATGTTAAGGCTATTTTGGTAGAAACTCCTACAAATCCTTTAATGGATATAGCAGACATTAAAAAAATATCTAGTGTTGCAAAGGAAAAGGGAATCTTAACTATTGTGGATAATACCTTTATGACACCTTATTTCCAGAGGCCTATTAGCCTTGGCGCTGATATTGTACTTCACAGTGGTACAAAATATTTAGGTGGACATAGTGACTTAGTCGCAGGAATAGTTGTAGTGAAGGATGAGGCCCTTGGAGAAAGAATTCATTTCATTCAAAACTCCACTGGAGGAGTCCTTGGACCTTTTGATTCTTTTCTTCTAATTAGAGGAATTAAAACATTGGGAGTTAGAATGGATAGACATAATGATAATGCGATGAAAATAGCTGAATTTTTAAAAGGGCGACAAGAAGTTGAAAAGGTATATTACCCTGGACTTACTGATCATCCTTATCATGAAATTCATAAAGCACAGGCTACAGGCTTTGGTGGCATGGTATCCTTTGTTATAAAAAAAGAATATGATTATAAAAAGTTTTTAGGAACGCTAAAGGTCATAACATTAGCAGAAAGCTTAGGAGGAGTTGAATCCTTAGTGTGCCATCCAGCTTCCATGACACATGGTGCCATACCTAAGGAAATTAGAGACAAAGTGGGAATAACTGATAATTTGGTAAGACTTTCAGTAGGAATAGAAGATGTTTATGATATAAAAGAGGACTTAATAAATGCATTCGAGGAGGTAAGAGTTAATGGTTAATGTTGAAAGTTTTTCATTAGACCACACTAAGGTTAAGGCACCTTTTGTAAGAAAATGCGAGGTAAAGACTGGGAAAAAAGGAGATAAAGTAACAAAATTTGATTTAAGATTCATGCAACCAAATGAGGAGTTTATGGATATATCATCTATTCATACCTTAGAACATTTACTTGCTGGATATATGAGAGAAATAATGGAGGGAATTATAGATATTTCACCTATGGGATGTAGAACAGGTTTTTATATGATTACATGGAATGATGTTAGTGTAGATAAGGTTATAGAAACTCTAAACTATGGACTAACAAAGGTAATAGAATCAGAGGAAATTCCAGCAGCAAACGAAAAACAATGTGGAAATTATAGAGATCATTCGTTAGATGGTGCAAAGAAATTTGCAAGATTAGTTCTAGATAGAGGTGTTAGTAGTGAAATATATAAATAGTATATTAGACATTATTGGAAATACACCACTTCTTAAGTTAAATAATCTAGGAGTAAAAGATGGAGTAAATATCTTCGCAAAACTAGAGGGTGAGAATCCAGGTGGTAGCGTAAAAGATAGAGTAGGAGTTTACATGATTAAAGATGCAGAAGATAGAGGGATTTTGCAGGTTGGGTATACGATTATTGAAGCTACTGCAGGAAATACTGGTATAGGAGTAGCCCTCGCCGCCATAAACAAAGGATACAATGTAACATTTGTGGTTCCAGAAAAATTCTCTGTTGAAAAGCAAACCTTAATGCGAGCGCTAGGTGCAAAAATTATTAACACACCAAGAGCAGACGGAATGCTCGGAGCAATTAATAAAGCAAAAGAGTTATTAAATGAAATTCCTAATTCTATTTCGCTGAAGCAATTTGAAAATGAAGCTAATCCAAAGGTTCATTATGAAACTACAGGACCGGAAATATATGATGCATTAGATGGTCAGATAGATTATTTTGTGGCAGGAGCAGGTAGTGGTGGCACTTTTAGTGGTGTTATGAAATATTTAAAAGAAATGAGTGAGAATATAAAAGGCATTTTAGTAGATCCTTATGGTTCAACTCTTGGTGGTGGTGAGGAGCATTGTTATGATATTGAGGGCATAGGGAATAATTTTATGCCTAGCACTATGAATATGGATTTAGTTCATAGCGTTACTAAAATTTCTGATGATGAAGCTCTGCAAATGGTAAAGTTGATTGCATTAAAAGAAGGCCTAATTGTAGGGAGCTCATCGGGAGCCGCAATATTTGCTGCAATAAAACTTGGGCAAACAATTGAAGGTGGAAACATTGTTGTAATACTGCCTGATAGGGGAGACAGATATTTTAGCAAGAACATCTATAATTAATATAAATTAAGTGCCTCTAATAGTAAAATCCCCAGCTAACTAATTAGTTGGGGATTTTCTTATCCATTTTAATAATTGACAACATTTGAACATTTGAAAATTTAATGAAATGATGCTTAAAAATTAAAAAAATGATACAATAGTATGAGCCATAAAAAAAATTAATATTGAAAGAAGTTGCTACGATGAGAAGATTTATAATAAAATTATTAAAGTCTATAAATAGTATGCTTAAAAAGAATAAAAACAAAGTGTGCTTTGTAAGTCATCCGGATTTTTCAGATAACTGCATGAGCGTTTTTGATTATATGATTTCAAAAAATATGCTACAATACAAAATTGTTTGGTTAGTTAACGATACATATATTCCAAGTGATATGGATGAACTAAAAAAACAGTTTAAAATAAAAGTCATAAAGTTAAAATCATTTCTTGGAATATTAAACTATATGACTTCAAAATACATATTTTACACACATGGAGCACTAAATGGAATAGAATGTTTGGACAAACAAATCGTAGTTAATTTATGGCATGGTATGCCACTCAAAAACATAGGCTATTTGGATAATAAAACTGAAGAAGATGTTGCTCATTTTACATACACCTTAGCAACATCAGAACAATTTCAAAATGTATTATCAAAAGTTTTTGGAGTAGATAAAAACAAAGTTTTAATTACAGGGTTACCTAGAAATGATAGAATGGATAAATTTAGAGATATATTAAATAAGCTTGGTTTAGATGGGAAGATGTACAACAAAAAAATATTATGGATGCCAACATTTAGAAAATCCAGCGTAGGAGATAAAAGAAATGATGGTATATCCAAAGATGGACAATTGCCATTACTTTCGAGTGAAGAATTAAAGGAGTTTAATATATATCTTAATGACAATAATATTTTACTTATAGTTAAGTTACATCCTATGGATAGTTTACAGAAGAGTGATTTTTGTGAATTAAGTAATATAAAGATAATTGTTAATGATGATTTTAAAATTATTGAAGAGCAGCTATATTCAATATTTAAGGAAATTGATGCATTAATTACTGATTATTCATCCGTTTATTTTGACTTTATGATATTAAATAAACCCATTGGGTTTGTAATGGATGATTTAGGTGAATATAATAGCA
>NZ_JBNMNU010000095.1:0-16352 GCF_051278035.1 Clostridium sp. | reverse complement strand
ATAGGAGCAGGATGGGCTGCAAGATGTCTTCACAGAGGAATAGATGTTTATGCTACTGATCCTGGCCCTGATTCAGAATCACTTTTAATGGAAGTTATAAACAATGCCCAATATGCGCTAGAAAGAGTTGTGCAGGTTCCAGAGGAAAAACAGGGAAAGCTTATATTCACAAAGAATCTAAAAGAAGCTGTTGAGAATGCTGATTATATTCAGGAAAGTGCTCCTGAAGTTGAAAATATAAAAATTGCCATATTAAACGATATTGATAAATATGCTCGTCCTGATGCATTAATTGGTACAAGTACATCTGGTCTTCTTCCCTCAAAGCTTCAAGCTGAAATGACGCATCCTGAACGACTAATAGTAGCTCACCCTTTTAACCCAGTGTATATTCTTCCTTTAGTGGAAGTTTGTGGTGGCAAAAAAACTTCGGGTGAAGCAATTGAAAATGCTATGGAATTTCATAAAATAGTAGGGATGAAACCTCTACATGTGAGAAATGAAATTGATGGATTTATAGCAGATCGTCTTTTGGAGGCAGTATGGAGAGAAATTCTGCATCTTGTGAATGATGATATTGCAACTACAAAGGAAATTGACGATGCTATAATTTATGGAGCTGGACTAAGATGGGCGGTTATGGGAACTAATATGACATACTACCTTGCAGGTGGAAAGCAAGGCATGAAACACTTTATGGAACAGTTTGGACCTGCCCTAAAATTGCCATGGACGCACATGGAAGCGCCAGAACTTACTGATGAACTTATAGACAAAATGGTGGTAGGTACGGCCGAGCAAGGAGAAGGAAAGGATTTAAGAGAACTAGAAACATTACGAGACAATTGCTTAGTTTCAATAATGGAAGCTTTAGCAGTTTATGACCAAAGTGCTGGACATGTTCTTTCAGAAGATAGAAAAACTCAAAAGGAACGTCTGGGACTTGATACATAAGAAAATGTATACATATAACATGGAATATATAATTGCTTTAGATGCATTGACAATTTAATTAAGTGGATAGATTTTACTTTATAATTTCATATTAACAAGAATTGCGACAGGTTTCGCTAAAATTTGACTCTTGGTTAGCTACATGATATATTTATTAAGTAACAACTTGCATTGCAAGAATAGGTTGTTTGTTTTTATTTAACATCTGTAATATAACCATCTGTAATTTTTAAAATTTAAAAATTATTCAGGTAAAAAGGGGATGTTCAGGAACAATTCAATTTGTGATAGAAAGGTGGAAAATTTTGATACAGTTAAAAAAAATTAATAAGATTTATGATGATGGATTTCAAGCTTTAAAAGATATAGATCTTACATTTGAAGAAGGAAAAATTAATGTATTGATTGGGCCAAGTGGTTGCGGTAAAACAACTACAATGAAATTACTAAACAGATTGACAGATTTTACTGATGGCGAGATTTTAATAGATGGCAAAGACATTAAACAAATCAATCCAATTGAACTTAGACGTAAAATGGGATATGTCATCCAAAATGTTGGATTATTCCCACACATGAACATTTACGAAAATGTAGCTACTGTACCTAAACTATTAAAATGGGATAAAAAGCGAATAAAACAAAGAGTCGATGAATTACTAAACATGGTAAATCTTGATCCGAAAAGTTTTCGAGACCGTTACCCTTCTAAATTAAGCGGCGGTCAAAAACAACGAATTGGTGTTATACGTGCACTTGCTGCAGAACCATTTACGGTTCTTATGGATGAGCCTTTTAGTGCGCTAGACCCAATTACGAGGGAACAACTACAAGATGAACTCATTCGTCTTCAACGAGAGATTAATATAACGATTATTTTTGTAACACATGATATGGATGAGGCAATTAAAATAGCCGATCAAATTATTTTAATGAAAGATGGACATATCGTTCAAAAGGGCTCACCTAGTGAAATATTAGCGAATCCGGCTAATGATTTTGTCGAAGAATTTATTGGGGTGGAACGACTAGAAAACGCTAAACCGTTGCCACCATTAAGTGAATTTATCAAAGTAGAGTACCCCTCGGTTTCATATAAACATACTGTAGCGGAAGCTATTGAGATTATGATTAGTAATAATGTAGCGGAAATTCCTGTAATAAATAGGAAAAGAAAATATGTAGGAATAATAAGTATTTATGTTGCATTAGAAAGCAAAACGGCTAAATTAAAGGAGTTAACAAATATTTCTGATAAACCATTATTAGAAAATATGGATATAAATATGGTTATGCAACAAATAACCAAAATGAAGACATCTATAATACCGATTATTTCTGAATCGGAGGACTTAGTTGGAGTATTAGACCAAAATCAATTATTTAAGGCGCTACAGCAAAGTTATGAGAATAAGACAGGTGGTGTATAAATGGAATTCATCTTAGATTACCTTAGCTTTTTGGGGGAAAAATATGAAGCTATTTTAGGGTATACCTACGAACATTTGATTATATCTTTTGTGGTTATTGTTTTATCTGTAGTGGTGACAGTACCGCTTGCCATATATATGACAAAAATAAAGAACATTAAGGTTGTAAATTTTATTTTTAACATAGCCAATTTTTTTCAAACAATACCAACCATCGCATTATTAGCAATTATGATTCCTATTTTGGGAATAGGCTTTAAGCCTGCAGTTGCAGCATTATTCTTATATGCTCTTTTGCCATTATTACGTAACACTTATACTGGGGTGCAATCAATTGATCCAAGTATCATAGATGCTGCTAAAGGAATGGGATTTAATACGTATCAAAGAATGTTTAAAATTGAATTGCCAGTAGCTCTACCTTATATTATGTCTGGAATTCGTATAACTGCTATTTACGTTATTAGTTGGACCACACTTGCAGCTCTTGTTGGTGCTGGTGGATTAGGTGATTTGATAATAGCTGGTATTGGTTATAACGATAAATTTATGATTTTCACAGGAACACTATTAGCTATTGTTATTGCATTACTAATAGATTTAATTTTAGGGAAAATAGAAAAAGGAATTTCTGAAAACTAATAATTATATAAAAAAAGGAGAATTATGACTATGAAAAAAATATTAATTGCTAGTTTACTAGCTATAATGACATTTACACTTGCAGGATGTAGTAGTAACAAATCTGCAGAGGGTGGGCATGTATTTGAGTTTGGAGCACAAGAGTATACGGACCCTAAAATTATGGGCCAGATTGTGAAGCAATTAGTTGAAGACCAAACGATTCATGAAGTGAATATAACAGAAGATATTCCAGCTAGTCCTCAAGTAATCGCATCACTTGACAGAAAAGATTTCGATATTGCTACCTTATATTCAGGAGAAGTATATAATAATCATTTTGATGAAGATAAAGTAGAATTTTCAACAGACCCACAAAAAACAATTGATCAAGCACAAGATTTATTTAGGGAAAAATATAATTTTAAATGGTATGATTCCATTGGATTTAATAATCAATATAGTATTGCTATCACAAAAGATTTTGCAGAAAAAAATAAGATAAGTACTATGACGGATTTAGGAAAGTATGCAGATAAACTAACATTAGGAACAGAAAGTACTTGGGTTGAACGTCCAAATGATGGATATAAAGCTTATCAAGAGACATATGGTTATAAATTTGGAGATGTAAGCGGGATGGCAATGGCATTAATGTATAAAGGTATTGCAAACGGTGAGTTAGATGTTGTTACAGCATATTCAGTTGACCCACAAATTTTAGATTATGATTTGACACTGTTAAAAGATGATAAGGCGTTCTTCGCACCATATGATGCATCTTTAGTTGCTAGAAATGAAGTGCTAGAGAAGTATCCAGAAGTTGGTGAAATTCTTGACTCTATCGTTGGATTTATTAGCACTGACGAAATGACGGTTTTAATGCGTGAAGTAAATATTAAAGGGCGTAGCACAGAAGAGGTTGCTAAAGAGTTTTTACAAAAAGAGAATCTTATAAAGTAGAAAAAAGGGGATTAATATGGATTTCATTATTGAACTAGGTCAGTATATGATAGAAAATAGTACTGAATTATTTTTTCTAACAATTGAGCAGTTATTAATGGTAGCTTACGGTATTGGGCTAGCACTTATTATTGGGATACCATTAGGCATTGTTGCTGCAAAATATGAAAAACTTGCATCATTCATAATTTCCTTAACAAGCATACTTCAATTAATCCCGAGTTTAGCCATGTTAGCTATATTAATGCTTTATTTTGGATTAGGATTTGAAACAATGGTAATAGGAATATTCTTATACTCGTTATTACCAATAGTTAGAAATACCTATGTTGGGATAAAAGAAGTAGATGCGAGTATTATAGAAGCAGGGAAAGGGTCTGGTATGACGCCACTACAACTATTAACTATAGTGCAATTTCCTTTATCTATACCTTTTATAATGGCTGGGTTACGAGTTGCTTGTGTTGTGGCAGTTGCAGTTGCATGTTTAGGGCCATATGTTGGAGCTGGTGGGTTAGGGAAAGAAATTATGTCTGGGATTAGTCTGCAATTAGACGTTAAAATATATGCTGGTGCAATTCCAGCAACAATACTCGCTATTCTTTCTGATACAATATTAGGAAAGTTCGAGAAAAAAAGAAAAACAGCAAATACCGTAACATAGAGATATAAATAAAAAGATGAGGAGTGCTATTATATTAGTTTTACAAAATGCAAGAGCACTTGAGGAACTTACACCAGACTTTAAAGACGATTTCGAGTAATTCCACATAGATATTAACTTTCATTAGATAAATTAAAAGAACCGCTAATAGAAAGGGGATATATATATATTAAAAGGGAATTCATTTAGTGAATTCCCTTTTATTTAGTTGAAAATTGCCTGTAATCCCTTACACAGATTGGAAGTGAAAAGGACAATCTATGTTGCTTCATTTTTAATAGTTAGTTTAGATTCTATTGAATTTCCAATTAATCTAAAAAAGCCGGAAGATCTGCTCTTACTTAATATTCCGTGTATGAGTAGGGTGGTAAATCCAACAGCAATTAGTAAGCTCATCTACATCTCCAATACCAGAAATTGCAATATTAAAAGCTTCATACTCGGCTTTACCACAAGATATCAAGTCGTTATATTTGTCCATAAGATTTGCTAATAATTCTTCCTTAAGTTCTCTTGCCCTATTAGTTTGTGGTGAATCCTCAAAGAGTTCATATAATCTTTCCCGAAATCGTTTATACATCTTTATTACCCCCATAAAATACTATTAAAGACGCCTTTTCTAATCTTCTAAATGCAGAATGTATATATTTATTTGAGGTAAGGGTGGTTTCTCTTATCTAAAAATTACATTCCCACTTGTAATTGTCAGAACAATTAACCGATTATTTATAATATTAATTAATAATAGCTATTGACAAAACTAGCGAAGAAAAGTATACTGAAGTTACACAAAGAAGAAAGTTTTCAATTCAGAGTGTAAGGTTAAATATTAAAAGAACATTGTAAAAATCTTAAAAAAGAAAGGGTGTGGCCCAAAAATTAAAAATATTAAAAAAACATTTATTAAAATAAGAAATGAGGTGGTTACACCAGGAAAGTTACTTTAAAATGTTTTGTATAGTTTGGGAAATTAGTTACAAACTGCTGAAGCAGCATAGACATGAATCTTAATTCATAGGTAGTGGAAGAAATATCGATTAGGCCTATAAAAGATACTTTTATCCATTGCTAACAATAAAAATTTAAAGTTACCCGTACCCATTAAACCTTAAGAGTTTAATATCAACAATATTAGAATTACATTGAGCGGGAAATTGTTAGGAGAGTATTATTGAAAGAAGAATTTATTAGGAAATAGAAGCTAAACTCATCGGAATTTGTATATGGGGAATTAGCTTCTATTTTTTCGTGCGTTGATTATGGTTTGAAAATGAAAGAAGTTGGAATGGATGAAAATATTATTTTAAATGTAACGATGTTCTGCTTGATAAAGTTCATGGTCTATAATATCGACACCATTAGGGGTACCCCGATATGGTACTTTTTTATTTGCTTTTTTCTGATAAAGAAGTCCCTTTAACTAAAAATGTTCTAGTTTTAGACACTGAAGGTTTAGTGGACATAGGGTCATTTTCTTTCCTATCAAGATAATTAACAACAATATTTCCATTTTGAATTTTGATGCTTTGCGGATTAATTCTATCTCCAAGTAATATAGTATTTGTTCCAATATACTTACCTTCTTTTGTAGATATATTAGCTGCTATATAATAGAAGCTACCACTGCCACCACCATTTTGAATTAAAATTAAAGCTGCGTCATTGATTTTATCACCATTTAAATCTCCTACAATAGGTTGTTTCCAACCAGTTGTAATAAGTTTTGATGCCGAACCAGGTATAATTTCCATTATTGATTTTCCATTTGCTAATTTTATTAAATTATTTTCAATATTATAAGTAGCATTTAAAGGATTTAAAATAGCTTTATTTACAGTTTGAGTCTTTGTAGCAGTTGTAGTTAGAGTAACCTTTTGAGTTTTATCAGAGGCTTCATTATTCTTGACAGTCTGGTTATCATTAATATTTTGACTTTGTTCCACTGATTTACTTGATGGTATAGAAGTAAGCGCTTCATTTTTTTTACTATCACAACCTACCAATCCTATAATACATATAACTGATAAAAAAATACTAATTGATTTATTCATGTTAATCACTCCTCGTAATTTTTTTATATACTTATGATCATTTTTGCCCTTAAGCATAATTTATTAAATATAGTTTTCAAACAGCTGTGTATTTGTCATTTCATTATATCCTTCTGCCTATTAGACTATCGAGCATTAAAAAAAAATTTCGGATCTTAATGCTTCAACAGGGTCTTTCTTCGCTGCCATTTTCGCAGGAATGGAACCACCAAGTGGGGTGTTTTTGCCTATCCCCCCCCGAAAAGGTATATTAGCATATTAACTTCTTTCTTTTTCATTTAACCAGTGGTATAAAAGTTTGCCCGTACTCAAGTCAATTATAAGATTTAATTATTTCGTAAATATTATGATTTATTACCTTTATATTAATTTATTTATAGGTTTTATCACAAATTGAATGTTTAATTTAACATTCCAATCTATTCTAATCATATTTTATAATATAATCATTTCGTAAGAAGAATGATGTTATATCTATACATTTATAGTACTACTTATTTTAATTTTAGAGGTTACAGAAGTATTACGATTTCATTACATAGCAACTGAGACTACAGTTATAAACAAAGTAAAAGATGCCACTTGCTACGTGGGTGGCACCTGTTTCTGTTAATTTATTAGCAAGCATAAACTGTTTCCAGTTTATGCTATGACATCGGAGGGAGTTACATAAACTGGAAGTTTACGTTTCTAGTAAGATGTGCAACTTGATAAAGTTCATGGTCTATAATATCGACACCATTCGGGTTACCTTTAGGGGTCTTTGCGATGCCTTGACTGAGCTTGCTATCAACTCCACCAGCTCTCAATCTTTGGCGATAGTGTCAGACCCCCAAGTCCCATTTTTTTGTGGTTTTTTTTGTTTAGAATTTATTGGGTGGTAGTCGTGTTGACGACTTGCTTATTTTGGAGTAGACTTTTATGTGATGATTTAGGATATGATACGGTGAATCGTATCTATGGAGAACCAAAATAAAATGGCTGACGTTTATAATATAAAAAATATAACTGAAAAAGAGGTATAAATTATGATAAAACCAATTATAAAAGATATGTTGTTTTTAGGACAAAAATCAGAAGATGCAACTAAAAATGATATAATAGTAATTGATGATTTAGTAGATACATTAAGAGCAAACTTAGAGTATTGTGTTGGATTGGCTGGGAACATGATTGGAGTAAAAAAGCGTATATTGGTATTTACTGTAGGCAAACTTATTGTACCTATGATAAATCCAGTTATATTAAAGAAAGAAAAGCTTTATGAAACAGAAGAGAGTTGTTTATCTTTAATTGGCTTTAGAAAAACAAAGAGATACGAAATGATAGAGGTGGAGTATCTTGATAGAAATCTTAAGAAGCAAAAACGAGTATTTACTGGATTTACAGCACAAATAATTCAACATGAAATGGATCATTTTAAAGGTATAATAATCTAATTGAATAATTAAAACAGTACTTACAATAAGAAAAGGTAATTCCAAAAAAGTATTAAAAATAAGCCAAGAGGTGATGAATTAGTAGTCCAATATATGCGTAAAGAATACAATAAGGCTACATTTCTTTAGGATAATAAAAATATTATTTTAAATATTGAGTTTTTACAGTTCAAAGCTATTGGTCATAATCAAAAAAAACATTGGAGGATATAGTAAAATTATGAATATTAAAAAAACAATTTCCGCACTTAAGAAAAATAATTATGAGGTGAGCTTCTTTAAAAACGCCGAAGATGCGACACAGTATTTAAATAGTAGCCTTAATGACGAATATATAGGTTTTGGCGATTCTGAAACAATGATTCATATGAACCTTTTTGATAGGCTTTCCTCACACAACAAGGTTGTTGATCCTAAGCATTGTGCACCAAAGGGATTTTTAGATACTGCCGTAGAGTGTCTGACTACAGATATTTTTTTAACATCAGTCAACGCGCTGTCAGAAACAGGAGAGCTGGTTAATATTGATGCCACAGGTAATCGTGTAGCTGGTTCACTGTTCGGTCACAAGAAGGTGTATTTTGTTGTCAGCACAAATAAAATCGAACCTATGCTTGAAGATGCTATTTGGCGTGCTCGTAACATTGCTGCACCTAGTAATGCTAAACGATTAGGCTTAAGAACGCCATGCGCAGTAAAAGGAGATCGCTGTTATAATTGTTCCAGTCCAGATCGTATCTGCAATGGTCTTTTAATTCACTATAAAAAGATGAATAACATCGATATGGAAATCGTATTGATAGATGAAAAGCTTGGATTTTAATGGTAACGCAGTGGACAAATTCTGTTTGCTAATCGGAGTAGCATTGTTTGGGTTTGGAATAGTAAATGGAAAGATAATAAATGTGGCAAGCATAGGGACAGTATTTTTAATTGCTGCAGTAACTATGTTTTTGGCAGTAACTATAGGGGCTGTAGTAGTAAAAAGAATCAATAATAATAGTGATATTTGTGGAGTTTTGAGCGAAAATTTAAATTAGTGAAAAGGTGTCTTAAACTTGGATATAAAATTATTAGCTCTTTGGGAAGAATTTAGTATACCACTTAGAAAATTTATAAGTAAACGCATCTCAAATCAACAAAACGCTGAAGATATTTTGCAAGAAGTATTTTTAAAAATTAATAGTAATATAGAAGCATTAAAAGATAAACAGAAATTACAGTCTTGGATATATAGTATTGCAAGAAATACTATTATAGATTTTTACAGGAAAAATTCTATACTGGAAATTGAACTACCAGACGATTTGATAAATATGGAAATATCATCGATTACAAACATAAAACAAAAGGACACAAATCTTGTTAATATAATTAACAAGCATTTGCATCCTTTTTTCTTTTTACACGTCTTTATATATGAAGAGTAAATAAGTGGAGGTTAATTAAATGAATAAAATGAATAAAATGAATAATAATGAAGAAATTAGAGGACACATTAGAAAAAATTATGCTAATATAGCACTTAAAGGTGCAAAGGGTGGCGGTTGTGGTTGTGCGCCAGGTTGTTGTAATGATAACGAAACGGATATCAAAGGGAATTCTATTAATATAGGTTATTCCGAGGAAGATCTATTAAATATACCCGTTGATGCAAATATGAGCCTTGGTTGTGGTAACCCTATAGCCATTGCAGCATTAAGTGAACTTGAAACTGTTCTTGATTTAGGCAGTGGAGGAGGGTTTGATTGCTTTTTCGCAAGAAGGAAAGTGGGAGAAACAGGGTATGTAATTGGCGTTGACATGCCACCGGAAATGATAAAACTATCAAGAAGTAATCTGCAAAAAAGTGGATATACTAATATGGAATTTAGGTTAGGCGAAATCGAAAATTTACCTGTTGCAGATGCAACTATAGATGTAATTATTTCAAATTGTGTAATTAATTTATCGTTAGATAAACAAAGAGTTTTTAAAGAAGCATTTAGGGTTCTAAAGACTGGTGGAAGATTGTCTATTTCAGATGTTGTGGCAACTGCTGAATTGCCAGAGCAGGTGAAAAATGATCTAAGCATGATGGCGGGGTGTATTGCAGGAGCTGAATATATTGGAAATATACGGGCAATGCTTCAAAACGTTGGGTTTATTAATATTAAGATGATACCTAAGGATAATAGTAAAGAGATTCTTAGTTCATGGGTCCCAGGTAAAAATGTTGAGGATTTTGTGGCATCTTATATTATTGAAGCAAAAAAGAAATAACGTAAACCTCTTCAAAGATGGTGGCATAAAAATCTAGCATTATAAAAAATGCTGAACTTTTTGCTTTAGCTTAATATATAGCATCTGAAAATTTTGAAATAATACATCTGCCATCTTAATGGAATCACCATAGCCTATTCCTATATTTAATATGTAGGGAGTATTAGTACATACATTTGTGAGTAAATCAATTTTTGTTAAATTTTTTGTCTCAATTTCAAGATCAGAGCTACTGCACATAAGTATAAAATCAACATTACTAATCTTAATTAAGGTACTATTTAACTTTTGAGCAAAGATAGCAATATTTTCTGTTACCTTGTTTAAATCTAGGACCTCCTGAAGAACTGAATTATTATAAATATAAAATTCGTTACGAGGACTTAAATGTATCCTTATCGTTACAATTTTATTTGTGTTGAACATAACTCACAGAGACCCTTTTGATAATTTTTCAAGTGTTCTTCTGCAACTTTCTTTACAAAATGACTGGAAGATGAATCTACATAAACTGTCTGGACGTTCAACTCATTAATTGATATATCAATAGATTTATATGCTCTCATTATAGAATCATAATCAAGAGTATCAACGCTTACCTGTTTTATATCAACACCAAAATGATAGGATGCTTTAAGAAGACTATGTATAAAGCTAATGAAGGATACTCTTTTGGCTTTGTCAAAGGGAGAGGCTGCTCAGGTACTGAGAACAAGCATGAGACTTGAAGAAAGAAATATTTTAGGAGCAATGCCCTCTTCAATAAGTTCAAAAAACATTGTTGGAGCGAAGATTTTAACAATCTTTCCAAATAACTTTAATAAGGGATTACCTTCTCATCAAGGCTTAGTGATAGTTTTTGAAACTGAAACAGGTTCACTTAAAGCAATTGTTGAGGGGGAGGCAATTAGGTTAGTGAGAAATATAGAGTATGTTACAGTTTGGGATATAAATTTGGAATCAGCTGAGAAATATTCGAAGGAGATAAGCGAAAGGTTTAAAATACCTGTTAGAGTTTGCAAAACTTTAGAGGAAGCTGTAAGGGAGGCAGACATTATATGCACAGTCACAGCTGCAAAGGAGCCAATCATGTTTGGAAGGCATGTTAAAAAAGGAGCACATATAAATGCTGTTGGTGCCTGTACTCGTGATTGTAGAGAACTTGATACTATGCTTGTCAAAAATTCTAAATTCTAAATTCTATTCAGATAGCATTGAATTAACAATAAATGAGTCAGGGGATTACATCATACCTTTTGAGGAAGGAATTATTAAAAGGGAACACATAGTAGGGGAGATAGGAGAAATTATACGTGGAAGAATCAAGGGAAGAGAAAATAAAGATGAGGTAACAGTTTTTGAAGCACTAGGGCTTGCTGTAGAAGATTTAGCAGCAGCGGATTTTATTATAAATAAGGAGGCAATTTGAATGAGTGAGAATATATATAACTTTGGGTTGACAAAAGAAGAAGAGAAGAGAGCAACGGAGCTTCACTATGAAAATATAGTTATCGATATGCTTTTTCAAGGACCAATAGGTACATATTCACTGTCAGAAGAAATTGAGGAGGAAACAGAGAGATTGGCAGTGGAAGCATGTCCAGATAGTATGATTGATAGAGTTATCTATGCACAAGAGCTTATAAGAAGGTGGTTTTTAGATGGTAAGTTGAAGCACATCTATAAGGACTGCTGGTATGAGAGCGGATTAACTGCAGGAAATAGAGAGCTTACGGTTAGCAGTAAAATGGAGCTTTATTCATCTGCAATAAACCTGCAGGAGGAATTTGATAAAAAGTCTTGGCTTATTAAAGTTAAAAATGCAAGTGATATTGAGTATGCTCACAAGAATACTTTAAAAGCAGGAATAATAACATGTCAGGAAACTATCGGTTTTGAAAAGGATTTAGATCTTATTGAACAGATGTATAATTTTGGGCTTAGAGTTGTTCAGCTTACGTATAATAATCATAATTATATTGGGGCAGGATGTATGGAAGAAAATAATGCAGGATTATCAACTTTTGGTATAAAGTTTGTAGAAAAGCTAAACGAACTTGGAATTGCGGTGGATACAGGTCACTGCGGCAAGCAAACAACTTTAGATGCATGTAAATATTCAAGAAAGCCTGTAATCGCATCACATGCAGCAGTGGAAAAGGTGTTCTTTCATTCAAGGGCAAAATCAGACGAAGAAATCCTTGCAATAGCTAAGACCGGCGGTGTTGTTGGAATTTTTGCAATGCCTTGGTTCATAGCACAAAATCCTGAAGATACCACCATAGAGCATTTTCTTGATCATATTGACTATGTTGTAAAGCTTGCAGCTGTTGACCATGTGGGAATAGGAACTGACTGGCCTATGCCCCAAACTAAATGGATGGCAGTAGATTTTAAAAAGCTTATTGCAGTAAATATGGGTTTTAAGCCTGGAGATGGTCCTTCAACAGAATTTGTAAAAGGTATGAAAGATTATCGTTCATTTATTAATATTACAAGAGGACTTATGGCAAGAGGCTATAAGGATGAAGATATTATAAAAATTATCGGTGGTAATTGGATGAGAGTATTTAAAGAAGTCTGGAGATAACAAGTTCAAAAGGGTTTATTAGTAACGCACATATCTCTTTGGGAGAAAACACTTCTATGAATTGATAGTTTTAATGTTGAAGTTGGTTTTCTATAGATACAAAGTTGAGAATTAATGGTAAATATATTATATGCTTTATTATGAAAGGAGATATTTATGGAGAATTATTTATTTGATCAAAAATTTAATCTTTACCATGGTGGTGTTCTTATAGGTAAGATTGTATTCAAGGAAAAAGGCGTTGAAGTCTTACCGGTTGATCCTAAAACACGTGTGCAATTAAAAGAGATTTCGTTAAAAGATGCAGAATACTTTCATTCATTAATGCCTTTACAAGCATTGCATCAAGAATTGGCAGGTTATACATCAAACCAATGGCGTGAAGATAGGGTGACACTGCCAAATGGAATTCCTTATAATAGGTATAGAGCATTAACAGGAAATGTGAATAACTAATTTTCTGGACCTCGGAGGTGCTAGAGGGGAACGAAGGAACCCTCTTGCTACAGATTGGAAGTGAAACGGACAAGATGTGTTGCTATAAAGGAACTTGGGAATTAATGTAGAATTATGTTCTTTGTTATGTACTTATAGCTAAAATACCTATTTTTGAGGGTACTTAAATAATTAAAAGAGTGCATTTATGGATGATTTGAGACAATCAAATATGAACAATAGTAGCAACAAAAACTATTTCAGCTTTTGACAATGATTAATACAATAAAAAATTTGTACATATTTACAGAAATGTTATTCTATGTAGAGGGGATTGGAAATTAATGTAGAAGTATAATTTATGGAGCTTAAATAAAATGTTAATGAGAAAGTAAAAAAGTATAAGCAGCATAATTAATTTAGGTGGTGATGCTCTATTGGTTAGCTGGATGGTTTTTCACATATCCAATGACAATGAAATTTATAAAGTACTAAAATCTTATTATAATGACGAAAAAACAATTGTTAAATTATCTAATACTACAATATTAGAAGTTGTGATTTTTTATGAAGTATTAGACCGTAAACTCCAAAAGTTAATAAATATTGAATTTAATAGATGTCAGATAGATTCAGCAGCTAACATAATTGATAGAAATGATTCTAGCGCCTTAAAAAACTTTCTGAATTATAATTCTTGCACTGCTGATGAACTATCGTTACATGAAAAAATCCCTATACCAAGAGCATATACAATTCCGACTGAAAAAGAAAAACAAGTACTCTATGACTTCTTAGAAAAGAAATATCCTTTAATTTGGAATGGCTGCTCATACATTACTGAATCCCATATAAACAAACTAAATGATTTATTAGACAAATATAAAGCGTTGGTTAAAGAAGCATATCTAAAAAAGATTTAGTTATTAGATATATATTGTCTAATTCAATAGGACAGATTCAAGTAAGTATATGCGTACAGGTTTTACTTTCTACTTATTCAATTGATTTTCTATATTTGATTATTTTAATCCTATTATTATACAAGAATCCACATAAAATCATACTGCAAAGGAGGATGTACAATGACTTATTCACCAGCATTATCATCGGCTTTCAATGATACAAAGAATCGAAGTAATAAACTTTCGTCTCAATCAGGAATGTGTTCTCTGTGCACAGAGGAATGTACAACGACCTGCGAGCTCGGATTGGCTGCAGTTCTGGGTATGCGCACCGTATACGCTACCACCACTGGAACAAACCAAGTCGGTTCAGAAAAGGACTATCCTTTAGACTATTCAAATTTCAATATCAACGGACTAGTTTTTGGAGCTGAAGGCGTTAACCCTACATATGAGGAAGTAAATATTTCTAATGTCAATCTGGAGCAGGAATTCGGAAAATTAAATAAGGTAAAGCTTGCAATACCGGTGATTCTCCCAGCACTAATCAAGCTCAATTGGGAAGATTATTTTGCCGGAGCGGCAATGGCCGGCGTTTGTTGCGTTATCGGTGAAGATGCAAGAAACAAAGACTCCGAGCTCAAGATAGAAAACGGAAAGATAACAAATTTCCCATGGCTAAAAGAAATCCTTGAATCCTTCAACAAATACTATCGAGGCTATGGACAGATAATTGTACAGTGCAATGTCGAAGACAATATGCTCGGGCTCCCCGAGTATGCTATAAAAGAACAGGGAGCCGAGGCGATAGAGATAAAATTCGGGCAGGGAGCCAAAGGAACCCAACCGATTGTACGCCTTAATAATATGGAAGACGCTATCAAAAAGCAGGAAACAGGAAATCTTGTTCATCCCGATCCAAGCGACAAAGAGGTTATTAAAGCCTACAGAGAAGGCATATGCCCAAACTTCTATGTACATGCAAGGCTACCACTTTGGACAGAAGAATATCTAGTGCCAAGAGTTGCAGAACTCCGTAAAATGGGGGCAAAGAACATATACTTTAAAATGGCCGGTTACGATCCAATAGATCTTGAAAAATCCATACGCCTGGGCAGCAAGGCAGGGGTTGACATGATAACCTTTGATGGAGCTGGCGGCGGAAGTGGCTACAGCCCATGCAAGATGATAAACGAATGGGCATATCCCACAGTCATTATGGAAGAAGCAATCTTTACCATCGTCAAGAAGCTTAAAAAGGAAGGGGTCTGGATTCCTGCAATAACTATAACAGGAGGGTTTGCTTCTGAAGATCAGGGTTTCAAGGCTCTCTCTTATGGAGATGGAAACATTACAGCGATAGGCATCTGCCGTGCGGCAATGGCTGCTGCGATGAGCAGTAAAAAGATAGGCGAAATGATAAACAAAGGCAATGTTCCAAAAATTTTCAGCAAATACGGCTCTACAGTAGAAGAAATTTTCGGCGACCTCGCAGATTTACGCGCGCTATACGGCAAGGAAGCAAACAATTTTTCTCCTGGAGCAATTGGTGTATACTCTTATCTAAACAAGATTGCTTTTGGTGTAAAGCATTTCGCAGCACTCAATAGGAAATTCGATATAAGCTATTTAGACAGAACCGATTTGATTCCATTAACCAGGGATGCAAAAGATTTGGATAGTGTTAACTAACCTATGAAAAAATTAGATTAAAAATTTTCGGATTTAAACTGTACATTGAAAAGTGAAAATATACCTCAAAGGAATGAAACATTAGTTTTGTTATCAACAAAACTTTGGGATTTTTTCTTGGTAAGTAAAAAAGTGCAGCAAAAATAAACCTTTAAGATTGTTCCTTTTTTTCAGAACACCGAAGGTGAAAGTAATTCGATTATAACAAAAAATAAATCGTAAATTCAGCTGTCAACTTGCTTTTCCAATATAAGTTGTTGTGACAGTTCAATTAACTTTTGCCATTTCCCTGGCATAGTAGAAATTTTTTCAAGCTCAGGGATAGAATTTAATGGGCCCCAATAGG
>NZ_JBNMNU010000094.1:0-16453 GCF_051278035.1 Clostridium sp. | reverse complement strand
CTTTTGAAGAATTAAAGGTGGCTATGAAAGAGAACTTTGGTTATGAAAAGGCCGAAGGACGGTTTTCCATGCTAGAACAAAAAAGAGTTGATCAAAAGTGGGCTAAAGTTCATAGTATGTGTCTTTCAGCACCAAAATTTGGTAATGATGATGATTACATTGATAGTATTTTTGTAGATTGTTGGCAACATTATAAAGATGTTGTAACATCACAAGTTACTTATTTAGGATTAAATTGGGTTCCGGCAGCATTATCCATTTCTTCTCACGGACCATTTGGTCATGTTTGCGGAGCAACTCCAGATGGTAGGTTGGCTGGTGTAACGCTTACTGATGGTATTGTTTCAGCTACTCCGGGAACTGATGTTAATGGACCTATGGCTCTATTAAATTCTGGGCTGAAGTTAGATCCTACAGATATGAGAAGTGTGCAGTTGAATATGAAGTTACACCCTAATGGAGTTAAAGGTATTGAAGGTTCAAGAAATTTAGTGAATCTTGTGAGAGGTTACCTTGCAAAAGGTGGTTATCATATTCAGTTTAACATAGTAGATTCTAAGATGTTGTTAGATGCTCAGAAACACCCTGAACAGTATCGTGATTTGATTGTACGTGTTGCTGGTTTTAGTGCTTATTGGGTTGAATTAGGCAAGCCTATTCAAGATGAAATAATTGCTAGAACAGAATATGGTACTACAGAATAACAAAATTTTATAAATGTAAAGATTTGGAGGGAATATGAGTAAAACGGGTAATGTATTTGATATTCAAAGTTTTTCAGTTCATGATGGTCCAGGTGTTAGAACTACTGTGTTTTTAAAGGGATGCCCTCTGAAATGTTGGTGGTGTGCAAATCCTGAAGGTCAATCAGGGCTTGCAGAGGTAAGTTACCATGCTGATAAGTGCCAAGGGTGTATGGAATGTGCCAAGGGTTGCCAATTTAATGCTATTGATAAAGTTATTGATTTAAAAAAAGGTGAAGGGTACATTAAAGTAAATAAGGTAAATTGCAGAAAATGTGTAGATTTTAGTTGTGTATATAATTGTCCCAATCAAGCATTAATTACTTTAGGAAAATTTAAGACTGTTGAAGAAGTAATGAAAGTAATAAAACGTGATGTATCATTTTTTGGTATAAACGGTGGAGTTACATTATCTGGTGGAGAGCCCTTATATCAACCAGATTTTTCTTTGGAAATATTAAAGGCTTGTCGTGAAGAGTATATCCATACAGCTATGGAGACAACACTTTTTGCACCTTTTGATATTGTTGAAAAGTTTATACCTTTAGTTGATTTATTCCTATGTGATATAAAACAAATGGATTCAATAAAACATAAGGAATATACTGGTGTTCAAAATGAAACCATACTAAAAAATATTATCGAATTATGTAAGATAACAAAAGATATAGTGATTAGGGTTCCATTGATTCCAGGATGCAACGATGATGCAGATAATATTAGGGCTACAGCAAAATTTGCTCATGAAAACGGAATAGATAGATTAAATATATTACTATACCATAAATTGGGAATATCTAAATATAAGCAGCTTGGCATAGTATATTCTATACCAGATAAAAATCCACCCAATGTAGATGCAGTTGAAATATTAAGAAATATTGTTGAAGAACAAGGAGTTAAATGCATTATAGGATAAAACCACATATTAAAATTATAGGATTTTTTAATATAAATAGAAGATGGAATATATAAAAGAGAAGTTATATAATGTGACCATCTTACAGCTAAATTAAATTAAATTAAATTTAAATGTAAAAAAAGATACATAAATTAAAAATATATCTTTTTTTTTGTATAAATTTGTTTATTAAAAAAAAGGATATTGTGTAAAATAAATAAAAAGAAGTTGAATTATACAATAAAATGATATAAACTATTGTTATGTTATAGTTGTTAAAATAATAATTAGGAGTAAATATATGTAAAATGCAAACGAAATAATAATCAAATAAAGAATAAAGTACTAGATTATTTTGACTTTAAATATTTAATGATGTTTTAGGGTGCGATATTGGCAGTAAAAAACACACTATAAAAAAGAAGGAAGTGTTAAATTGAATTTTTTAGGTTTAAAGACAAAGAAAAAACTTATAATAGTATTTTCATTAATTTGTATTTTTATCATTTTAATAGGAGCAGAGGGCATATTAAGTTCATCAAGGATAAATGACGGTTCTAAGTTTATGTATAGCAATAGTTTAATATCAACTAAGGATTTGGTAAATATTGAGGTTAATATTAATGAAATGAGAGCTAATATGCTTAAAATTGTTTTTGAAAAGGATATTTCGAAATTAGAGGAGCAAATAGAGACTATAAGTGATTTAACTAATGAAGTTATAAAATTTCAAAAGGAATACGAAAGTATACCTTCTTCTTTAAAAGAAGAGGAAAAAACATATGCTGATTTTAAAAGTGACTTAGTAAAATATAGTGAATCAAAAGATAAGGTAATAGACTTTGTAAAAGTTAATAACTATGAGGATGCAGTCAAAGTTTTTAATTCAGAAATTACTGAAATAAGAATTTCTATGGTTGAAAAATTAAATAAATGTATAGAAATAAATCAGAAATCAGCTGAACAAGCAAATTCAAATAATATAGCTCAGTTCAATAAGAATAGATACACAATAATAATTTACACAACCATAGCATTTTTCTTTATAATTGGTATAGCGTTTATAATGATTACTGATATAGTAAAAGCATTAAATAAAATAAAGGAATTAGCAATAAGGTTATCTCTTTATGATTTTTCATCTCCAACTGATCTTATAAGAAAAGATGAATTTGGACAAGCGGGTGTTGCTTTAAATACTGCACAGGAAAATGTAAGCAAATTAGTTAGAATAATTATGGAAAATTTACAGGATATAAGTACATCTTCAGAAGAACTTTCAGCAACTGTTCAAGAATTATTATCAAAAAATATAACTATAAATGAATCAGTAAATAATATTGCTGGAGGCATGCAGGAATCGAGTGCAGCATCAGAGGAGATGAGTGCATCTATTGAAGAAGTAGATTCAAGCATTAATGTATTATCTTCAAAGGCTATGGAAGGAAGTAATAATTCAAATCAATTTAAAAAAAGAGCTACTGAGGTTAAAAATAATAGCCAAAAGGCTATTAATAAAACTCAAGAACTATATGCGCAAAAACAAAAGAACATGGAAAAAGCTATTGAAGATGGAAAAGTAGTAGATAGCATAAAAGTTATGGCAGATACTATCGGAAATATAGCATCACAAACTAATCTACTCGCATTGAATGCTGCCATAGAGGCAGCAAGAGCTGGGGAACAAGGAAGAGGATTTGCAGTGGTAGCAGATGAGGTAAGAAAACTTGCGGAGCAGTCAGCACAGGCAGTAATAAATATTCAAGATACTATTGTTAAGGTTCAAGGGGCATTCAAAAGTAGTATTGATACAGGTAGTGATATATTAGAATTTATAAATGCACATGTTAGAGAAAATTTTAATGCATACGCAGAAACAGGAAATCAGTATTATAATGATTCAGATTTTGTAAGTAAAATGTCAGAAGAAATTGCAGCTATGTCTGAAGAAATTACAGCAACAGTTGGACAAGTAAGTGAAGTAGTTCAAAATATGGCTGAGTCTTCACAAAGCACAAGTGAAGAAGCAATTACAATAAAAGAGAATATGGATAAAAATACAAAGGATATAGAGCAAGTGGGATTAACAGCACAAAGGCAAGCAGAACTTGCTGAAAAACTAAATGAAATAGTTCAAAAATTTAAGCTTTAACGAGAAAGGCATACTTTTGTTATAAAAGGTATAATTAATAAATAAAGTGATGTAACTTTTTACATAAGGAAATGCTATCGAATTATATTCGGTAGCATTTTTTGGTATAGTAATAAGAAATGAAATAATAGGGGAGCGTCATAATATGTCAAATCAAATGATGTGTGAAAGGGCTAATAAATCATATAATAAGATTAAATTTGAACATTTAAAGATACGGAGATTTCTGTATTTTTTTTACTAATGATGAAAGACTTAAAATATTATTATAATCCATAAAATAGTAAGTAGCTTAAAATTTGGCATCTTTTTTATTTTCTCACTTCAATATTTATTCGAATTTATAAAGTTCGTGTTTAATTCAAAAGGCGAACTTTAGCTATACTACTGCGTTTGAAAAGCGACAACACTAAACTTACATGAAAAGCGAACTTTTAGTTGATAAAACGCGAACTTATCAAGTTCTTTTTTTAGGTCTTCTCAACTGAACGGTATTTTCTTATTCAAAAACTATATAGATTAGTTTTATAGAAACTTTTAGATATCAAAATTTAATTAATTGTTATCTAGATAAAGGTAAATTAATTTTGCCCCTTTTTTTGTTCCTTATAGTTTGAATTTAATAGGTATTACTTAAACTTAGTTAAAAAGTAGAATGATTGTATATAAAGGATTGGAGCCTTTTTAAAACCAATTAAATCTAGATCTTACGAACCAGTTGGTCGCAGGTTCAAAATCTTTTTTACGAAGCATGGAAATCCATTATAGAAATAGCAAGGTGCGTATATAATACAAGTACCCTTTTGTTATGCAATGAATTACAATAAATCTGTTTTCATAACAAGTTATAAAAAATGATGTAATGTGAAAATAATGTGACTTTAAAGAATAAAAAGGCCGAAGATGTAGTTGCTAAGGTAAACAAACAAATGGGCACCGTGGTAGAAGTAAATAAAGCATCTAAAAAAGAACTTCCCCCACTTGCATATTACCACAGAGGTTGTAGCAACGCTTCTAACAGCTATGGAGCATCCAGGAAAAGATATACAGGATGAGAGCCTTCGGGAAGCTTTGGATAATACTTCAGGCTTAGGAACCTCTGCAACAAGGGCAGATGTTATAGAAAAATTATTTAATATTTTCTATATGGAGAGAAGAGGTAAAGATATTTTTCCTACCTCAAAAGGAATACAGCTAATAGGTTTAGTACCACAAGAATTAAAATCCCCTGAGCTTACTGCTAAGTGGGAAAAACAGCTTCAACTTATAAGTAAAGGAAAAGCTAATTCAATGAATTTCGTAAAGGATATGAGAGAATATGCAGTTAAGCTTGTGAAGACAGTTGCAGCATCCTCCGAAATATACAAACATGACAACGTTACAAGGGTTAAATGCCCTGAGTGTAGTAAGTATCTTCTTGAAGTTAATGGCAAAAGGGGTAAAATGATGGTATGTCCTGATAGAGACTGCGGATATCGTAAGGGAGTTTCACAGGTTTCTAATGCACGTTGCCCTACTTGTCACAAGAAAATGGAGATTAGAGGGGATGGCGACAATAAGATTTTTGTTTGTGGTTGCGGCTATAGAGAAAAACTCTCAGCCTTTACTAAGCGTCGAGATAAAGAAAAGAGTTCTTTAGATAAAAAGGATGTTAATAAGTTTTTGAATCAGCAGAATAAGAAAGATGAACCTGTCGATTCTGGTAATTCTGCTATGGCTGAGGCTTTTGCTAAATTTAATTTAAAATAATAAGGGATAACACAATGTATAAGTATTTTATACGTTGTGTTATTTTATTCTTAGAATATAATAACGTATTTATTTAATTATTTTATTATTTGAAAACTAGTGATGGATACAAAATAATTATTCACAAGGATTTCACATATGTTTTATAGAATATAATATTAATTGAAATTTCAATTAATATTAATTACAAGAAGGTGCTATTAATGGATATAAAAATTCTGATTGCAGACGATGATTCAATTTTTAGAGAATTAGTATGTGACATAGTAAAAAAAGAAGGATATATTTCTGTAGAGGCCTGTGATGGAAAACAAGCTATCGATATTTTTTTTGCCTCAAATGATATTGACCTTGTTATATTAGATGTAATGATGCCTTTTTATGATGGGTGGGAAGTACTTAAGAAAATAAGAGAGCACTCTGATGTTCCAGTAATCATGTTGACAGCTTTGGGAGATGAAAAGCATGAGGTGCTTGGACTTAAAAAAGGAGCAGATGACTATATTGCAAAACCTTTCAGCTATGAAATTTTTATAGCTAGGATCAATACATTTATAAGAAAACTTAAAAAAGAACGTCTTGCTGAGATAATGATTGGACGAATAAAAATAAATGGAGCAACACATAGAGTATCTGTATGGGATGCGGAAATTGAATTAAATCACAAAGAATACAGTCTCTTAATATATTTCATAGAAAATAAGAATAGGGTATTAAGTAGGGAGCAAATATTAGTAAACATATGGGGATATAATTTTCAGGGGGATATAAGGACTATTGATACACATATAAAAACCTTGAGGTCTAAGCTTTTAGTATGTAGTGAATATATAAAAACTATTCGTGGAAGCGGGTATATGTTTGAGGTAGATGATAATGAAAACAATTAGAACAAAATTATCTGTGTTTTTTCTTATTTTTATGGTTTCTTTAGTATTATTTGGAATAATTTTAAACGCTTTATTTTTGGAACGTTATTATATTTATAAAAACAAAGCTGTTTTTACAGCCACAAGCAAAGAAATCAGTAATGAATATGCATATAATAGAAATAACATTACAAACTTCATAAACCAGATAGACCATTTTGAGGGAATAAACTGTATAATCACTGATGAATACAAAAGTGTACAGTACAATTCTTTTTTGCAAATATCAGATTCCGATGCAAAAATACTTCCTGGTGAAATTGAGAAACTTGTTCTAAAAAATAAGGATAAACTGTTCAAAAATTTTGTGTACTCTGTGACCGAGAAACAAAATGATCAGGCGCCTAAACTTGTTTTTATTTCACAATTAGACAATGGAGAACTCATAATTCTGAGGAAACCTTTAAAGGGAATTAGTGAAAGTGTATCCATTGCAAACCAATTTTATATTTTTGCAGGTTTGATTAATATATTTATTGGTGGAATATTCATATTTGTTTTTTCAAAGCAAGTCACGAGACCAGTAATCGAAATGAGCAATGTGGCAGAAGGTATATCCAATCTTGACTTTAATAAGCGAGCAATTTACGATTCACAGGATGAGATTGGAAGTCTTGGAAGAAGTATAAATAAAATGTCTGAAAAATTAAGTGTAAGTATAAATTCACTTAGAAGCGACGTTGAAAGAAGAAAACAGCTTGTTAGAAATATTTCCCACGAATTAAAAACGCCTATAGGAGTAATTAAAGGTTACGCTGAGGGTTTAAAATATGGTGTGGCAGATGACATGGAAAAGACACAGAAATACTGCACAGTTATTGCAGACGAATGCAACCGAATGGATAACATGGTGAGAGAACTTTTAAATCTTTCCATGTTGGAATCAGGACTGTTTCAATTAAATATTTTAAAGTTTGATATTGGAGAGTTAATTCAAAAGATATCAGAAAGATTTGAACCTATACTTAGTGAAAAAGGTATAACGCTGGATTTAAATAATCAGAATAATTTATCAATATCGGCTGACTATGAACTTGTAGAGAGAGTTATTAATAATTATATTACAAATGCCATAAATCATGTAGAAGGAATAAGGCTCATTAAAGTGACTGTAGAAAAGAAAGTTAATGGAATAGGAGTTTCTGTTTTTAATACTGGTAAGCATATATCAGAAGATGACTTGGTAAGTATTTGGGATGTTTTTTACAAGGTAGATAAAGCTAGATCAAGGCAATATGGAGGGCATGGATTAGGTCTTTCTATAGTTAGATTAATAGCAGAACTTCATGGTGGTATGGCGGGTGTAGAAAACGTAAGTGATGGTGTATTGTTTTTTATCGAGATACCATAGATTTTTTATAGTTAAGAATTTATTTATGCAGATTTAAAATATTTCACATTAATTTCACAAGAGAATTGTAAAATGTACCTATAAGTGGTAATTGCTGCTTATAGGTACATTTTAATTTTTTAAAAGGTAAGGTGGTACATAAAAAAATTAGCTTAAATGATATATATCTATTTGGAGGGATGCAATATGGATAAAACTGTTATTCAATATTCGATAATTGTACCAATTTATAATGAGGAGTTAGTAATAAATGAAGCATACAAGAGGCTGAAGAAGGTAATGAACTTAACTGAGGAGACATATGAAATCATTTTTGTAAATGATGGGAGCCGTGATAGGTCCTTTGATATGGTAAAAGATATATGCAATAAGGACAAGAATATTAGACTAATAAGGTTTTCAAGAAATTTTGGGCACCAGCTTGCAATAACTGCAGGAATGAACAAAGCTAATGGCAAGGCGGTAATAGTAATTGACGCTGATCTTCAAGATCCACCAGAAATCATGCTGAAAATGATTGAAAAATGGAAGGAAGGCTATGAAGTTGTTTATGGCAAAAGACTCAGTAGAGAGGGTGAGACATTTTTTAAGAAAATCACATCAAAAGCTTTTTATAGAACATTAAGAGTGATGACAGATGTGGATATACCAGTAGATACAGGAGATTTTAGACTAATTGATAGAAAGGTCTGTGAAGCATTAAAAAGAGTTCCAGAGAGAAATAGATATGTTCGAGGAATTATAAGTTGGTTAGGATTTAAACAAACTGGTGTAGAATTTGAAAGAGAAGAAAGGATTGCAGGTGAAACAAAATATCCTCTTAATAAAATGGTTAAATTTGCCTTAGATGCTATTATATCTTTTTCATACAAGCCATTAAAACTGGCATCTATTACAGGTTTTTCAATATCAATATTTAGTTTTTTATATCTTATGATTGTAGTATTTAAAAAAATATTTATTAATGATGCTATAAACGGATGGACTTCTATTGTTGCATTAAGTCTATTTTTCAATGGTTTAGTGTTAATAATACTTGGAATAATTGGTGAGTATATTGGACGTATTTATGACGAAGTAAAAGGTAGACCACTTTACATAATTGATGAAAAGGTGGGGTTTTAATTGCGGAGGACAACAAAATATAGTTGTCGTAACAATATTCGAAATTTATATGAGAAATATAAAACATTTAGCCGCTTTTTAATGGTTGGATGTATTAATACAGGTGTTGACTTTGTTACGTTTTTTATACTTTTTAGCTTTTTTAGTATAGATAAACTGATATGTCAAGTTTTTGGGTATAGTGTAGGTATTATAAATAGTTTTATAATGAATAAAATATTTACATTTAAAGAAAAAGATAGAGATGGGAGTATAGCAAATCAATCTATTAGGTTTATTTTGGTAAACTCAGTATCACTTGGCATATCAGTTATTGCTCTTGGTATATTAAATGATAATTTATTTATAAATGTTTATATGTCCAAAGTAATAATTACAGTAATTGCACAAGGGATAAATTATTTTGGTTATAAATTGTGGGTATTTAATAGTAAGTAGTGATTATAGATGACACAATTAAAGAATATAGAAGAGGGGAAATAATAATGAAATTTAAAGTAAAGAAGTACATGCCAATAATACTTACAGTATTATTAGCATGTGTTGTTTATATATGAAAACTCTGGGATGAGGGACTTTCTAATCTTTATTACTCCGCAGGAGTATACTCTATGGGACAGAGCTTCCATGCTTTTTTCTATAACAGCATAGATTCGGTTGGATTTATTAGTATAGATAAGCCACCACTAGGACTTTGGATACAAGTTTTATTCACAAAGATACTTGGATTTAATGGCATGGCTATTTTACTTCCAGAAGCACTTGCCGGTGTTTTTTCTGTATATCTCATATATAAAATTATAAATAAGCGATTTGGGTTAGTTGCAGGAATAGTTTCAGCATTGGTTCTTGCCTTAACACCAATTCTTGCATCAGTTAACAGAAACAATACCATTGATGGCATACTAATCCTTATGTTAATTTTAGCTTCAAATCAGACTATCAAAGCCGCAGAAAAATCCAACATTAAACATCTTATTTTTGCAAGTTTATTTATTGGTCTTGGATTTAACGTAAAAACGCTTCAGGCTTATATGATAGTTCCTGCTGTGTATTTAACTTATTTTTTATTTTCCAAAGAAAAAATATTAAAAAGAATAACCTCATCTGCAATCTCTATCGTTATACTTGTTATGGTTTCTTTTTCATGGATTATGGCGGTTGATTTTACTCCAGCTCAAAATAGACCATATGTTGGAAGCAGTGGCACCAATAGTGAGCTGAATCTCACTTTGGGTAATAATGGTATAGGTAGATTAATTGGTAGAGAGTCTGGAGGTGGAAATAATAGCAATAGGACTCCAAAGCAAAATGATGGATACGGTAAAGGACCAAGTGCAGAAGGTGGAGCTACATCTATATTTAGATTATATAACAATACTATTGCGGGACAAATATCCTGGTTTCTATTTCCAGCGTTAATGGTTAGTTTACTATGTTTGCATCAATTATTTAGGAGGAAACTTGAAGCGAGTTCTAAAAATATTACTCTTTTCTACTTTACTATGTGCTTTATACCAATGTTTATTTACTTTAGCTTTTCAAGTGGAATGGTACATCGCTATTATCTTGCTATGCTTTCCCCAGCTATTGCTGGACTTATTGGAATAGGTGTCTCGTTTTTGATTGAAAAATACTATCAAAATAAAAGCATAATTATAATTTTATTTGGGTCCTGTGCAGCCGCACAGTTATATATTCAAAGCCTTTATAAAGACTGGATTAACTGGCTTTTACCATTATGCGTTGTGATTTTTGTAGGTGCAATTATATCAATATTTTTTGAAATTAGAAATAAAGTAAAAAGTGAGATTATTGCCCTAACTATGGCAGTACTTTTGATACTACCAGGTATTTGGTCATTTACTCCAATTCTTTATGGAAATAACGCTCAAATGCCAATTGCAGGCCCAGAGCTTAAAGGGCAGGGAGATTTGTTTGACAGACGTCTAGATTTATCAAATTTAATTACATTTCTAAAAGAAAACAGAGGAGACGCAACATATATTGCCTCTGCTTCAAGTGCCATGGATATGGGAGCAGATCTAATTCTTCAATCAGGAGAACCAGTTATGGTTTTAGGTGGTTTTAATGGTGGGGATACTCCTTTAACTTTAGATAAATATATGGAGATGATCAGTACAGGCAAGATTAAATATGCAATTATTACAAACAATACTGATGATAAATCAGGTGGGGATATAAATGATTGGATAATTGAAAATTGTAGCCCTGCTGACGAGCAATCTAAGGGATTTACATTGTATAAACTAAGTATAAACTAAGTATTAATTAATGATAGAGTAAAAATCTATCTATGAGGTGATAAATTTGATAAAAAATAAATATTTTATTCCAATATCTACGGTAGCTTTGCTGTGCGTTGGCTGCATTGTATACAGCTTCTTCAGCACTAAAGAAGCAGAATCCAGCAAAATCAATAGTAGTAACACTGGTGAAAAGGGGGGGGGCGGGGAAAATGACAAGGTCGAAACAACTATTGGTATTGGGGCTTCACCAGCAGCGGTATAGGGGCTGCATTATTCACTGGTAAGCTATATTAGGTTTAAGTGAAATATAAATTTTGTGAAAACATAGTAAGAAATGATGATTTTTTATCTTTAGTTGTAAAAGATAGTAATTACCCTAAGTAGTGTACTTAAATTTATTTTGATGAAACTTAATTTAAATATAAAGCAAGACATATTAACTGAAAATACATATAATTGAAACAAAATATTACAAAATAACCAATAGTAAAAGATGTGAAAACTGCGTTTGCATGATAATATGTGTTCACAAAGATAAAAGCTTGCTTTGTATATTAAAATTAGGAAGGTGAGGTATAAAATATGAAGAATAGTTTAAGAACATTGATATTAACTTTAGGTATTGTAGTAACAACCGCGATAGGTTCAACGGCATATGCACAAGATTTTAGTGCACTCAATTGCACAGCTAAACAAAGACAAAGTATACATAAGATTGCTGATAGGTATGGTATAGAAATTTCAAAGGGGTTAACTGCTGAAGGGTGTTTAGCAATTAAAACTAAAGTAATTAATACTTACAAGGCAGCTCCTACGAAAGTAACACCTGTGAAGGAAGCACCAGCGAAGGTAACACCTGTGAAGGAAGCACCAGCGGAGGTAACACCTGTGAAGGAAGCTCCGCCAAAGGAAACACCTGCACCAACTTTATCAGAGGCAAATAAATTAGAGAATGAAGTTGTAGTATTAGTTAATCAGGAAAGAGCAAAACTTGGACTAGCTCCTTTAAAGAATAATGTGGATCTTTCAAATGTAGCTAGATATAAGTCAGAGGATATGAGAGATAAAAACTATTTTTCTCATACGTCACCAACTTATGGATCACCTTTTGATATGATGAAACAGTTCGGTATAGATTATATGGCAGCTGGTGAAAACATAGCAATGGGACAACCAACCGCAGCGGAAGTAATGAAATCATGGATGAATTCTCTAGGACACAAAGCTAATATTTTAAGTGAGAATTTTACTGAAATAGGAGTTGGAGTAGCAAAAGATGCTAATGGAACTATATATTGGACACAACAATTTATAGGAAAATAAATTGTTTAATGGGATCTGTGTTTCTAAATATTGTACTTTGCAATATTTAGAAACATAGATTTTTTGTTATGTAATAAGATTATTTATATTTAAATGATTATAGTTATTTAAATTAAATTCATATTATTTTACAAAATGTATGGTAATGAATTCTATGTTATAATAGGTTACATACAGTAACAAATATAGAATATGAAACCAATTATACATATTCCTAATTTCAACAATTCAAGAACATAATAAAAAAGAAAGAAGGTATATAAAAATGGCGGTTAATTTAAAAAAAGGTCAAAAAGTAGATTTAACAAAGACAAATCCAGGATTAAAAAAAGTGCTAGTAGGACTAGGATGGAGTACCAATAAGTATGACGGTGGTTCAGACTTCGATTTAGATGCAGCAGCATTTTTAACAGGAGAAGATAAAAAAGTAACCTCCGATGCGGATTTTATATTCTACAATAATGCAGAGCATGCGTCCAAATCAGTTAAACATATGGGAGACAATAAGACTGGAGCAGGAGAAGGAGATGACGAACAAATACTCATTGACCTATCTTTAGTACCAGAAGCTATTAAGAAAATTTCCTTTACTGTAACAATTAATGAAGCTGAAGAGAGAAGTCAAAACTTTGGACAAGTTTCAGATGCTTATATTAGAGTAATGAGTGGAGATGGATCTACCGAGTTAATTACATTTGACCTTGGAGAAGACTTCAGTATTGAAACAGCACTAGTAGTTGGAGAATTATATAGAAATGGGGCTGAATGGAAATTCACTGCATTAGGTAGTGGATTTGAAGGTGGCTTAGGAGCTTTATGTACTAACTTTGGAGTTAGTATTTAACGACATTTCATAGGGAGGAGTAGTAATATGGGAGTTAACTTAATTAAAGGACAGAAGGTAGATTTAACAAAAGGGAATTCAGCATTAAAGGCATTAGTAGTAGGATTAGGTTGGGATAGTAGCAATGGTGGCAATACTATTGACTGTGATGCTTCAGCTTTAATGTTAGGTGAAAATGGGAAATTATCTAATACCAAAAGTATAATATACTTTGGAAACAAGAAAAGCAAGTGTAATAGTGTAATTCATCAAGGCGATAATCTTACTGGTGCAGGGGATGGCGATGATGAACAAATAGTTATAGATTTGTTAAAAGTACCAGACGATATATCTAAGATAGTTTTCGTTGTTAATATTTATAAATCTGAATCTAAGGGACAGCATTTTGGAATGATTAAGAATGCCTACATCAGAATAATGGATAAATCGGCTAATGGTGAGTTGGTTAAATTTAATCTTTCTAATGATTATAACAACATGACATCATTAATAATGGGTGAGGTTTACAGAAATAAAGGCGAATGGAAGTTTACAGCAATAGGAGAAGGTTCTACTGCGAGTAGCATTACAGAATTATCAGCAAAATATAAGTAATTAAATACATATCTGTGTTTATAAATATTGGATTTAACAATATTTATATGCATGGATTTTTTTATGCAATAAAATGATTCGAAGTAATTCTAACTTGTGTATTTATATAACTAAAGTTGCCACTAAGTTCATACATTATTGTATGAATTCCATGTTACACTTAACATTATGATATGAGAAAGGATAGTGAAGAACAATGAAATCAATGAGAAGGATTGAAAGAAAGATGGATGAAGTGGAAACACTTGAATTATTGAAGAAGGGCGAGTATGGAGTGCTTTCTACATGTGGAAAGGATAATAATCCTTATGGTATACCGTTATGTTATGTTGTTATAGATAAAAGTATATACTTTCATTGTGGAAGTGTTGGCACTAAGTTAAACAATATTAGCATGAATGATAAGGTGAGTTTTACAGTAGTTGGAAAAACAAAGGTTTTGCAAGATAAATTTAGTATGGAATATGAAAGTGTCATAGCTTTTGGACGTGCAGTAAAGCTAAAAGATGATGAGAAATATGAACCACTAATGGAATTTATAAGGGAATATAGCCCGGAGTTTATAAAAGATGGGCAGTTATATATAGATAGAGCAAAGGAAAAAACAACATTAATTAAAATGGAGATATATAATTTTAGCGGAAAGCATAGAGTATAAAGAATACTGAAAAAGAATGTATATATATTATTAAAAATTAATTAAGGTGAATCTTGAGTGAGGTGAATAAATCATTTGATGAAATATAATAAATTAGAGAGAGTGATAGAATGAAATTTTTAGAAAATATAGAAAATGGAACTATAGATATAAAAAAAATGGGGATAATTAAAGCTCTTATCGTAATGATTATATCAATCTTGTTGGAGGGGTTAGGACAAGTACCTGAAGAGTTTTTAGATTTATTCTCTGGTAGGCTTGAAAGGGCATTACCGTTTGTAATTTTTATTGCAGGCGTAATGGTTAAATATTATGTCATTATTGTTTTACTAAAGTGGCTTGGTAATAAAGCACATAACAAAAAACCAAAACAACCTCTGAGTATAATGAGTTTTGTTTATGTAGCTCTTATGATTGTAGCATTTCGTATAATATTTGATAACAGTTTAAACTTATTGATTAGTAAGATGGTCATGCCTAATTTTATTAATGAGGTTTTTCTAGAACAATATGTTTCACCAATTATATTAATACTTAGTATCTTGGTAGTAGCGCCTATATATGAAGAGATTATTTTTAGAGGGATATTATTAAAAGGAATGGCTAACAAAATAAATTCTAATATAGCTCTTGTAATATCTGCATTATTTTTTGCTGTAGTTCATTTTAATGTTCCTCAAGGCATAAATGCGTTTTTGCTAGGCCTAATTATTGGATCTATATATTTAAAATCTAATTCAATTTATTTAGGTATATTCACTCATTTTGTAAATAACTTTCTGGCGATTACACTTTCATCTGTGTTTGTAGAAATAGAAGGGAAATATGGTATGGAAATTCATGGGATGTTTTTTGCTTTTGGAGTTATACTTTTTATTATATCGTATAAGGGATATAATCAAAATAAAATTATTGACGTACCTGATATATATAAGGAATTTATTGAAATATAAGTTCAACAGTAAATCCCCCCCCATAACAATTAATATTATTATGGGGGGGGATTTATTTTAATAAAGTATTATTTTAGGTTATTCATCATTTGAGTAGCTTCATCTTTTAATTGTTGAACCTCATTATCTGGTGCATCTTTTGTAGGATACCAACCTTTTTGCTTCATAGCATCAAATATTTTATATTGAATTTCCTGATCGTTTTTAAAGTTATCAACTAGCGTATTTCTTAAATTTTGGCATGATGACTCAGTAATGCCTGTGCTGTATGCTGTGATAACTTGTTTTTCTGTAGCAAGTAAATCCTGCATTAATTCCTTTTCACACATTTCTGTATCCATTTAATATCCCTCCATTTATATATTATTGATGAGAGTCTAAGTAAGTTTTTAAAGTATTAAAATTTTGTTTATGAGTTTGGCTTGCTTCATTACAAAGATTTTTTAAATTTTGGTCTGTACATTTTGAACTATAATCATTAAATTTCTTATTTAACAATGATTCATATCCTAATTGGTCTTTAATAACTTTTAGGTTGTTGCTTTCTAGTTGTTTATTTGTAGTATTCATCATATTTATTACCTCCAGTTTTTTATTAAAAGAACTACTGAATTATTATCTGCGTTAATGGTTAAAATATAAGTGGTAATAAAATGTAAAAATTTAAGAAGAATTTAAGGTTATATTAATCTATTCTTAACAATATTAGCGTACAATAAATGTATAAATAAGGTTAAATTAGATGGGGGTGACTATAATGCCTATGATAAATATGCTTTCTTCAGCAGATAAAGTGAAAGGTCAAGGGGTTGGTTCTGCTTATCTCGAGCAAGTAAATTTAGTTCGAAATGGATTAGATAA
>NZ_JBNMNU010000093.1:0-16498 GCF_051278035.1 Clostridium sp. | reverse complement strand
AAATAATTCGTTATTTAAAATTGAGTTTTCTTCTACGGTATCAAAAGCCTTAAGGGTTAGCATGTTATTTTTATTGTTAATAAAATTATGAATAATATATGGCAACATATAAGAGGAATCATAAATAGCATTTATATCTTTAGAAACATTAAAAGGTTCTTCTATTAAATTATTCAATTCATATTTTATGAAAATTTCTCGCGTAATATCTATATAATCTAAAGATAAATCTTTTGAAGCTTGGAATTTCCATTCCTTAACTACATCAATTCCATATATGTCGGCAAAATATAGTATAAAGCTCTCTAAGAGTTTTATGAAAGAACTCTTATCATTAAAAGTCTGATTTAAAATTATTAATGGTTGAAGGGAGATATCCAGTAAAAATCCCAGTAGCTTGTCAACCTCATCCCAATTTAAAAAACTTACATTTTCATTGAAATATATTTTCATTTCTTTTGAAAATAAGTTTTGAACTATACCGTTTTTGAAGCCTATAGTTTCTTGAAGGGATCTTAAATACTCCTGTTCCCTTGCCTTAATAAGTTCCTTTGCATCTCCTAAATTAATCTTTTCTTCCCATATATGTTTTAAGGGCTTGCCTTCTAACAAAAAATCTGTTTGAAGTTTTATAATTTTATTAGTATAGTTGTATCTATCATAGTTTTCTAAATAACAAGATAAGTATTGTAGTGATTCAGGCAAATCATGTTTTTGAATATTTTTAAAACTATTAAGTTTATCCTCTGGAATATGATATTTTTTCCTGAATTGGAGTGGTGTACACTTACAGTATTCTTTAAAACTCTTATTATAATATCTAGAATGAGAAAATCCAACATCCTCTGAAATATCTGTTATTGTTTTATCTGTATTTAATAGCAATTTAATAGATTCGTCTACCCGTACTTTATTTAGTAATTCACTAAAATTTGTCCCAGACATATCTTTTATTTGGTGAGATAAATAATAAGAGCTTAAATACTCCTCTTTAGCTATATCTTGTAAACTAATTTTATTCATGTAATTATTATAGATGTACTTGCTAATCCTTTGATACCGTTCAAATTGTAACCCACTCACACTGAGTCCTTTCTCATCATAAGTGAGATAATGAAAATTGTTTATTAAATGAAATAGTAACTTTATTAAAATAGACTCTATTTGATCGTCAAAATTTTCATTTTTTTGTATTACCTCACAGGCTAGTGTAGACAAATATTTTCGGAGAACATCATATTTTTCTTCACGCTGAGCTCCTTTATCGCTGGAGTTTGTATAAAAATAAATATTTTCCATATCATTATAATATCTTTCAAAGAAAGTAGGATCAATGTGGAAAATCAAAACTTTATTTTCTTCCTTTGAATAGATTTTGTGGGCTTCATCTGGATTTATAATTTCAATTTCATTTTCATGAGATTCATAGGTTCCTGATTCTATGAGGACATTAATAGAACCCTTTAGTACAAAAATTATTTCCAAAGAATTGTGCCAATGTATAGGGTAGTCATTAATACTCTCTAAGGAGACACTTATAGGTAAATCGTTCATGTAACTTATATACTCTTTTCTCATTTTAACAATCCCCTTTGGTGCCACCCACGTGGCAAGTGGCATCCAATTTAGTCCATCTCTAATACGTCAAATATACTCTTGCTTAGGAGCATTATTAAAAAGGATGCTATAATATTATAACAAATTAAAACTATATAGGAAATATACTGTGCAGAAGAATTATCACCGGAACGTAATAATAAATATACATGTATAATAATTCCTGGTAATATTACTAATAGTGTAATCCCCATTTTTATGAACATTCCAATGGTTTTTGAATGTACGGATCCTAAAAATCTTCTTGAAAGCACATCACTATAAGTATATATTGCACCAAAGGAAGCATAGGTAATACCACATAATATTGAAATTATTGGACTGCTCTTAAATATGAATCCAGATACAACAAATAGTACAAGTCCATCTATTGTATATTTAATTAAATCTGCTAACGTGGCATAAAATAACTTAGACATTGAGGAATAAGGAATTAAAAATACAAACTGCTTTGAAAGTTCGTGGGCCCATTTTCCTTGGAGGGTAAAGAAGAATAACATATATATTGAAAAATATAAAACTGTGCTCATACTTGCTCCAGGGAAAATGTAACGGGAAACTAATCCCACACCAACCATTATTATGGTCATTTTATCTATAAAAGGAATTCCAGACTTTTTGTATTCGAGAAGATGCCTGTAAAAAATTGAACTACAACCATTACCTATGTTTCCAGATTTAACTTTCCTGAATTTTCTTCTTCCATAGTTAACATTTCCCTTTCTAGATTTTTTCATTGCAACCATTTCTTCTTTTTTATCTGTAGCTGCAAGAACATCTTCATAATAATCCGTGTTTAGTTTGTATAGAGTGTAAATCATAGAAATGATCACAATTACGCAAAGTAGTATATGGATAAAGAATGTATAAGTTATACCATTAACTGCTGCCATCAAAATAGACTTAAACCAACCTATGAATGGTATATATGTAAAGAAACTATTATTTAAAAAGCTAAAAGCTGCCTTGGAAAAATCTTTGTATATATAGATATTAAATAGAAGAGCAATTCCAAAAATAGTAGTTATTATATTTAATATTTTCTTAGCCATGTTTCTTGTTTTACTTGATTTAGATGTTATGGAATAAGTTAATAGACCTAAAATTGACATAGTAAAAACAAGGAAAAATGAGACGAAAAGAATTATAATAATACCAGCTCCAGTTATAGGTAAAAAATTTCTTGCGTTTGGGATCTGGAATAATAAGAACATAACTAGGAACAAAGAAGTGTAGAGCTGTTTAATAAATCCATAGATCAAGACCTTCTTTGGTGATATGGGTGCTGTGAAAACTAAATTTACATCTGACAACCTAAAAAAGCTACTTCCATTATCAATTCCATTTTTAACTCCATACCATACAACAATTAAAATAGCTGCAGTTGCAATGGCTCCATAGGCCTTAGAACTTCTATTTACAGAACTTTGGCTTGGAAGAATAAGCGATGAAACTATTATAAAAATAATAAAAACAAAGATAAGTAAGTATAGTATCAATATGCCTGGTTTTTTCTTAAGTTGTATAATATGATTTTTTAACGTTTTTCTGAATATATAAAAAAGTGGCTTCATTTTATTCCCTTCGTAACATGGAAGAAAATTTCCTCTAGAGATTCATTCGTATCTAGTAATTCTTGTCTTGTCCTTGACATTACTATAGATCCTTCCTGCATTATAAGGGCTCTATCCCATAGACCCTCTACACTATTAATAATGTGAGTGCTTATAACCACGGAACAGCCAGCATTCTTTAATTCTATAAACACAGAACTCAGTTCTTTTATTGCTTTTGGATCAAGGCCTACCATAGGTTCATCAAAAAGTATTACCTTAGGATTTGGTAAAAGTGCACAACATATACTTACCTTTTGTTGCATTCCCTTTGAAAGTTCTTTACCTAGCTTATCTCTCTTATCGGATAATTCAAACCTTTCAAGAAGAACTTCAGCCTTCTCCTTATAATCTTTTATCTTATACGCTCCAGCTATAAGTTCAAGGTGCTCGTAAACTGTAAGCATATCATACATTGCTGGTGTTTCAGGCACGTAGCCAAACAGTTTTTTTGCGTCTAGACTTTTATTAATATACCCGCAGATATCAATTTCACCTTCATATTTTAAAAGCCCCGCTATACACTTTATTGAAGTGGTTTTACCCGCACCATTAGGGCCCAGTAGTACAGCAATCTCTCCATCATTAACATAAAAACTAATATCATTTACAGCAAAAGTTTTGTCGAATTTCTTTGTTACATTTTTTACGTTTAGCATAATAACCCTCCATTTTAAATCGTACTTATAAGGGTATATTCTGCATTTTACCATTAACCCCTTTATTTAAAATATTTTTTGCCTTAATTATAGTTAAGTTAATTTTTAAAATCTTTCTATAAAAACCACCAGGAAAAGTATTATATTAGTACTTAAAATATAAACAAATAATTGTGATATAATAATAAGGAAAAGGTAATAATATAAATACTTATTAATTTTATTTAAGTAATTTCAAGGAGAAATAAAATGGAGAAATATATTTATGTTGTTATTTCAAGAACCCCAAGTTCTATGGGGAAAATGATTAGAAGCCTTCTAAAAGAAAAATATAATCATGCATCCATAAGTTTAGATGAAAGTTTAAGCCAGATGTATTCCTTTTGTAGACTGACAGTTAGTAATCCGCTTGTAGGGGGTATAATTAGAGAAAGTGGATTTACCCTTACAATTGGTCTTAAGGATGATGTTCCTATTAATATATATCGTATACCTGTAACCCCTCTGCAGTATGAACAAATAAGTGAATTTATATATGATACATATAATGATGCTGAGATCTATTACTACAATATTTTTCAAGCTATTGGGCTTATTTCAAATAAAAAGCATGTAATGTATAAGACATATATATGCACTGAATTTGTCATGGAAGCCTTAAGACATGGAGGAATAAAACTAACACAGTTAGAACCATATGAGATTACACCAACGGATATTGATGGAATCATGGGTGGATTTATATATTATTCAGGAGACCTAAACGACTACCCACTCATGTATAGGACAAAAACAAAGGAAGATGAAAGGTTCTTTTGTAAAACAGGTTTTTTTTATGAAGTGATTAATACAATTAAACATTTATGGAAAATTGTACATAGAAATAGGAGGAGTAAAGGGGTCTAAATTTGGAGGTATAGTTAATGGATATTAGCCAGCATACAATTTCTATGAAGTTCGAATTAAATGAAAACGATTATGAATCTATCAAAAAATTAGAAGCTATTTGCTGTGATGAGCAAAAAACTTATTTGAAACTAGAACTCGATTACAAAATGAGCTTAAGAAAGAATTCTATAAAGAATAAAATTATGACAGAGTTTCTGTATTACGAAAATGAATTTTTAGTAGGGTATTTAGGAATATGTAATTTTCATGGTACCTCAGTAGAGATTAGTGGTATGGTCCACCCTAAGTTTAGAAGAAAAGGAATTTTTAAAAAATTATATGTGCTTGCTATGGAAGAATGGCAAAGGATGGGACCGTCTGAGGTATTAGTGATATGTGACCACACTTCCCGTTCGGGCTTAGCTTTTATAGAAGAAATTAGGGCAGAATATGGCTTATCAGAATACAAAATGTGTGTAAATCAAAAAAATCTACAAGTTAAGCATGCATTGTCTGTTAAACTTAGATTGGCAACTAGTGAAGATTCTTATGAAATTGATAGACAAAGTTCTATTTACTTTGGGATGTCTGAAGAGCAAGCTGATAATAAAGAACATGAAGGGGAGAAAGAAAAGATATCTATTCAGGTAGATGATAATTTTATTAGCTATATGGCTGAGGTGCAGGGTGAAATTATAGGCAAAATACATATTTCCATAACCAATAATGATGGTTTTATTTATGGATTTGGAGTAATTCCAAAGTTCAGAGGAAAGGGGTATGGCCGAGAACTTTTGTGTTCAGCTCTGGATATATTTAAGAGGAAAAATGTAGACAATATATTTCTTGAAGTTGCTACAGAAAATAAAAGTGCACTTGAACTTTATGAGTCTTGCGGATTTAAGGAAATTTCAGTAATGGATTATTATATAGTAAGTTAAGACATTAGGAAATTTATAGGAATTATAATTTTTTTAAAGATGCCAAGTGTCACATGGGTGGCACTTGGCATCTTTTTTTTTACTACCAGGTATGTCCTTCTGTACATTTGTGATTACCAGAATGTCCCTCAGTTAGTTCACATTGACCTGCTCCGCACTTAGGACAAGAATTACTACAATGCGCTGGAGTTTCATCATTATTATAAGAATTAATTAGTTGGCCTTTAACTAATAGTTCCTTTTGCATAAAACCGTCATAAGGTATATCTGGCATCTTACAACATCTCCTTGTAGTTTGTTTTTTTTCTTATAGTTATTATTTGATTTTTATTGATTTATATCCTCATTTAATAATACTAGATTTGTAAAAATTTGAACAAAAATTTAAGGCAAACTTAAGATATATTAATGTAGAATTACAAGAAGATATAGTGTATAATAATTTTAAAACAAGCCACTAGCCAGGTGTGCGACACCTAAGGGAGGATAAAAATGATTGAGCTTAATACTTTGGAAGAAATGGATGAATTTATAAAGGTCAATACTATAGCAATGCTTTATTTTACTTCTGAGGGCTGTAACGTTTGTGTTGGGTTGTTGCCTAAAATTAAGGAAATGCTAATTAAATTTCCCGGAATTGAGATACGTAAAATTGCGGTTGATAAGTTTACTGAGGCGGCAGGGCAATATTCAATATTTACTTTGCCGGGAATACTTTTATATATTGAAGGTAAGGAGATTATCCGTGAGGCCAGATTCATTAGTGTGCAAATGTTAGAGAAAAATATAAATAGATATTATAATATTTTGTTTTAAAATTATACTTATGGAGGTAACATAATGAAAGTACTGGGAATAGTGGGAAGTAAAAGGAAAAATGGTAATACAGCATATTTAGTGCAGCAATCACTTAATGCAATTGAGACCAAGGAAGTAGAAACCGAGCTGATTTTTCTTGGGGATTATAATATCCGTGGGTGCACTGGATGTGAAGGGTGTAAAGACACATACAAATGTGTAATAAAGGATGATATGCAGAAAATATATCCTCTTATAATGAGTGCTGATGCTATTGTTTTAGGGTCACCAACATATTTTTATAACATAACCGCAGACATGAAAGCTTTTATAGAAAGACTTTATTGTTTTCAAGTTTTTGCAGACGATGACCGCTCGGTTTGGTCAAGTATAAATGAGGCGTTAGGTGGTAAATATGCTGTAGTTATATCTATTTGCGAGCAAAATGATGAAAAGGATATGGGATTCACATCTGAGGCTATGAGTATGCCACTTGAAGGCTTAGGATATAGAGTAATTGAGGCTGTTAAAGTTTTGAAATTGTTTGGAAAGGGAGATGCACTGCAAAGTAAAGAAGCTTTAGAGCAAGTACAAAGAGCTGGGAAAAAATTAGAAAAAATTATTAGGTTAAGGGAAGCAACAAAGAAAAATTTAAATAAAAATTTTTAATTCCAAATATTATTCCGTTCATGACCTAAAATGCACGTTATGGGTCTTTTGTATTGTATTACATTAAATACATTAGTAATATTTAGAGCGTAAGTTAATTTTCTGAAACAAAGGGGGTTATACTGATATGTTTAATATTTATTACAACGCGCAAATGGGAATTGGAATGTTCATTTATCCACTAGCAGTTTTTTTATAGCTATTGTAATGCAACTTACATATAGAAAGATGCTTGTTATTTTAATAGTTAATATAGTATTTTGGTTAATTGTAGCATTTACTATGGTTGATTCGAATTTTCTAATTTGGTGCTTTATATATACATTTGTTGCTTTTTTTGGAACGCTTATAGGAGATTTAATTTTAATATCTAAGAATGAGTTTATTAATAAAAGAAAAAGCCTATAAAATTATTATAGGTTTTTTTCTTTGAATTCTAAATATCCTTTTTTTCTTAATTTACAAGAAGGGCAGTTTCCACAGCCATTACCTTTTATTCCATTATAACAAGTTAAAGTTTCCTCTTTAACTATAGGAAGTACACCTAAATCATAAGCCATTTTCCAGGTTTCTGCCTTGTTAATCCACATTAAAGGGGTTTCAATTACAAAATCATAGCCCATAGCTAAGTTTAAGGTAACATTTAAGGACTTTATAAACACATCTCTACAATCTGGGTATCCACTAAAATCACTTTGAGAAACACCGGTTATGATATTATTTATTCCCTTTTGCTTTGCAAATACGGCTACAAAACTTAAAAATAGCAAGTTTCTTCCATCGACAAAGGAGTTGGGAACACTATGAGTGGGGGCAGAACTGTCAACATCTATATTTTTTCTTGTTAATGAATTTGGTGCTAGTTGATTTAAAAGTGTTAAGTCTAGACAGTGATACTCGACAACCTGCTTTTTACATATGTCCTTAGCACAGTCTAGTTCTAATATATGTTTTTGACTATAATCAAAAGATACTGCAATAACCTCTTTATATTTCTTTAAAGCCCAAAATAAACAAGTGGTGCTATCTTGTCCACCACTAAACACTACTATTGCTTTTTCACTATTCATAATTAACGTCCTCTCTTTACTTATTATAAAGCATCATAAGTTTATTATTTAATATTACATCAGTATTAAATCTTCCTCTAAAAGTAGTTGACATTGTTTTAGTTCCAGTCTTTTTTATACCGCGAGTTGTCATGCAACCATGTTCACCTTCTATTATAACCGCCACATCTGAGGAACAAGTTATAATTTGAATAATGTCAGCTATGTCTGTTCCTATTCTTTCTTGAAGCTGAAGTCTGCGGCCTACCATATCTGCAACCCTCGCAATTTTACTTAAACCAATAATTTTTTTTGTAGGAACATATGCAACTGAAACTTTCATATTATACATAAGGGCCAAATGATGTTCACAATGACTGAAGATTTCGATGTCTTTCATTATCACCAAATCTTTAGAGTCCTCGTTAATTATTAAATCATCTTCAAATGTTTTATCAAACATTTCAGCAATTGCATCATTGCTATAGCACATACCAGCAAATACCTCTTCGTACATCTTAGCTACACGTGCAGGGGTATCAATAAGTCCTTCACGAAATGGGTCATCACCTAGTGCTATCAAAATACCTTTTACGTGCTCTTCTATTGCTTTTGTATCTATTGCCATAACTTTATACACCTCTCTTGTTTGGATCCCAAATTATTTTATGTAGTTGGATTTGAAGATTAACGCCATTCATTTTATTGTCCTTCATAAATTCTACAATTGTCTTTAGGTCAATTTCGCCGAATACGGGGCTAATATAGACATTTATTCTATCTGAAAGTTCAAATTTATCTATAATAAATTTGGATTTTTCTAAATCTTGCCTGCTACCGCACACAAATTTAACTGTATCCTTATTACCTAAATATTTAAAATTATTTAAATCCATCTTATCTTCCATTTTGCTAAAAGGTAGTTTATAATCCATATTAAAACTCGGAGGATTTTCAATATTAGCAAATTCATCTAAGAGAACGCTTCCGTTTGTTTCTATTTCAACATGTAGTGATATATCCTTCGAAAGGATTTGTAATAATTCTATAATGCCTTCTTGAAGTAATGGTTCCCCACCAGTTAAAGTTACATTTCTAATGTCTGTGGATTTTATATAATTATATATATCCACGGATGTCATGAGGTTATAAGTAACATCAGGAGCATTAGCCCAAGTGGTATCACAGTAGCCACAATTTAAGTTACAACCTGCAAATCTTATAAATACTACTAGCTGTCCTGAAAGAGGACCTTCTCCATTAACACTTGTAAACTTTTCAACTACCTTAAATTTCACTTGAGTGGGCCTCGCTTTCTTCATAAGATGCACTATTGGTAGGTGTTTCATAAACCGTAGTTGTCTTTACATTATAACCTTTTTCCTTCATTAATTTAAAGAAAAATGCTGCAAAGTTTTCTGCTGTTGGCCTGAAATCAACCTCAATTACTTTAAAACCATCTTGTTTAATACAATTTAATGTTAATTCTCTCATGGTGTCCTTTTGCACTATTAATGAATGGTCATAAGAATCTACCATAGATTTTACATCGTTTTTTAAATCGCCAAAATCTTTTACCATACCGTCAAGCTGTCCACCTCTTATAAGGGTTTCTGATTGTACTTCCACGTAAACATTCCATCTATGACCGTGAATATTTGAACACTTTCCATCATAACCAGAAAGAAAATGTGCACTGTCGAAGCTGTGTTCTGCCTTTAAAATATACATGAGGAAACCTCCTATTAATTTTTCCAAAATAAAAAAGGGCTTAATCCACCCTCATACAAAAAAAGCTACCTAAAACGGTAGTTACGTCCTAGTTTTGTTTATAGACAGGATGGTTTAGAACTGTCTTATTTGGTTATATAATTACTAATTTTACTATGAATTAAGTAGTATGTCAAATTAACATTAGGTTTACTTTATGCTAAAATTGTGTAATAATATAAAGTTGTAAAAGCAAAATTATTCATAGTACATATACAAAATATTGGTTATAATATATTATAAAAATAAGGTTATAAGTGAGGCGTAAAAATGGAAATAGGATTCGATCAGAAGAAATATCTAGAAGAACAATCAAAGTTTATATTAGAAAGAGTTAATAATTATGATAAGTTATATTTGGAGTTTGGTGGTAAACTTTTTAATGATCTTCATGCAAAACGAGTTTTACCAGGCTTTGATGAAAATGCAAAAATAAAATTATTACATAAATTAAAAGAAAAAGTTGAAGTTATTATTTGTGTATTTGCAGGAGACATTGAAAGAAACAAAATAAGAGGAGACTTTGGTATCACGTATGATGTGGATGTACTAAGATTAATTGATGATTTACGCGCTTATGAGCTAGATGTAAATAGTGTTGTAATCACTAGATATGACGGGCAACCGGCAACTACGATTTTTATTAATAAGCTTGAACGCAGAGGCATAAAAGTATATAAACATAGGGCAACTAAAGGGTATCCTTCAGATGTCGATGCAATTGTAAGCGATGAGGGATACGGTGAAAATCCATTTATTGAAACCACAAAATCTATTGTTGTCGTAACAGCACCTGGCCCAGGAAGTGGGAAGCTCGGTACTTGCCTTAGTCAGCTTTATCATGAACATAAGCGAGGCAGAGCAGTGGGATACTCGAAATTTGAGACTTTCCCAGTATGGAATATTCCACTAAAGCATCCACTAAATATAGCGTATGAAGCTGCAACAGCAGATCTTAATGATGTTAATATGCTGGATTCCTTCCACTTTGATGCTTATAATAAGATATCCGTAAACTACAATCGTGATATTGAAACATTCCCCGTACTTAGACGAATTATAGAAAGAATAACTGGAGAAGAAGCAGTTTATAAGTCCCCAACAGATATGGGAGTTAATAGAGTAGGCTTTGGAATTACAGATGATGAGGTTATAAAAGAGGCATCTAAGCAAGAGGTAATAAGAAGGTATTTCAAAACAGGCTGTGAATATAAAAAAGGGTATATAAATAAAGAAACGTTTGAAAGAGTAAAGCTTCTTATGGAAGAACTTAAGCTAAAACAAGAAGATAGAAAAGTTGTCATTCCTGCAAGAGAGCGATGCGCTAATTTAAAACAATGTTCCAGTAAAAGTGAAGCTTGTCCAGCCCTTGCAATAGAGCTTAAGGATGGTACAATATTAACTAGTAAAAGTTCAGATATAATGGATGCAACAGCTGCTATAATTTTAAATGCTGTTAAATATTTTGCAAATATAGCTGATGAAATTCATCTTATTTCTCCAGTTATTCTAGAGCCTATTATAAACTTGAAGTCAAAAACACTAGCTAGCAAAAAACCGGCTTTAGACTGTGAAAACGTGTTAATTGCACTTAGTATATGTGCAGTTACAAATCCTACAGCTCAGGTAGCTATGGATAAACTTACAATGCTAAAAGGATGTCAAGCCCACTCGACTACAATTATAAGTACAGCTGATGAGCAAACTTTTAGAAAACTTGGTATAGATATAACTTCTGATGCAGAATACGCAACAGAGAGCCTTTACTATAACAATTAAAGAATGGGCAGTTAATAAATTTATTAACTGCCCATATTTATTTTATTTTTATTCTATTCCCATAGTAACAGCATCCAATGGCTCCGTTAAATTGTGGCTCATCAATAGAAACTATTTCTTCATAGTCTTTCATCAAAAATGATTTTATTGCAGTATTATTAGCAACACCACCAGTTAAAACTAATTTTCTACCTTTGAATTTATTTAAGAGAGGTTGAAGCCTTTTGTATAGTGAGTAGTTAACACTAGAACACAAGCACTCTATACTTACCCCTTCTGCTATTTTTCCAATTAATTCTGACTCGGAAAATACAGCACAAGTTGAATTAAGTTCTATAGGATTTTCATAATGCATACTCATGTCGTCCAATGATATTTCAAGTACATTTGCCATATTCTCTAAATATCTACCACAAGAAGCAGCACATTTTTCATTAAGCTCTAAGTCTGTGATGATACCTTTTTCAACTTTAACAACTTTAACATCTTGACCACCTACATCCAGTAGTATGAAATCTTTCAAATTACTTTGATAGAAGGCTCCATAAACATGCGCTTTTATCTCATTTATTGCATTGAAAAGCAATAAATCAGTGTTATTTTTTCCGTAGCCTGTGGATACTGCCTTATCAATATTCCTCATATCCAGCTTTTCTAAGTTAACAATAATCTTTCCATTAAAATCACAGTAATTTCTGTAAAAATTCATGGTGCTTACTTTCTTTTTTTGTATTATCAGGTTGTCTTCCATTAAAACAATTTTAACCTCGCGACTTCCAAGGTCTATACCGAGTACTCGCATTTAGAAACCTCCTTAAAATCTAGAAGCATATCAAGAAAGGCTTCGAGCCTTAGTTTTGTTCTTGCATCTAAGATATTCAACTTATCTCCTTCAATATTTAATATGGGAATATTGAGCTTTTCTTTTAAAACAATATGTTCTACTGCCCTATAGCAAAATGCCTGAGTATAGTGAATTATGCCATCTAATTTTCTTTGTGAAATTTGATTTTGCAATTCTTTAATTCTAAATGCAACGTTATAAGGATAAGTGTAGTCATAATACTGCTGAAATATATTTAATGCACTATCCACTCTCGGAAAGGCAAATTCTCTTTGAACCTCGTTGTATACAAAATTAGCATCAAATTTTTCTACAAATTCGTAGATATCTGTAAACATAGGAGGTACACCAATGTATCCAAGACGAAGCTTTCGACTAATTGGCTTTCTATTTTTCATATCACAAATAACATTTTTAATGTCAGTTTCAAAGGAGTCCATGTCTCCATTAAAATCACTAGTGCACACTTGATATAGGTGATTTTCAAATCCTGTAGCCTTATTTTCTATATAAGTTAAATCATCAATTTCTTTGACTAGGGATCTAACTTGATTTAGTCTTTTTCTAACCACTTCAACCTGATCAAACGTGACATTGAATGTATTCATAAACTTGTTTATTTCATTTTCCACATCCTCTGGCTTGTGACTATGTGGAAATGAAAAAGGATAAACTTTAATTCCTTTTAATTTAAGCACTTCACACAGGGCTTTGGTATTAGAACAGTCACCCTCCATAACCCCAACTATTTCTTTTATGTTATTTGAGAGGCAAGCTCCATAAATCCCCTTTGTCCATGTGCAGAGGCTACTAGGAAAACCGTCTCTTTCTGCAATATCTATGTATTTCGTATAGTCCTTAGAGGTTATAAAAATATTATTTAAATCTACAGGCGTATAACCTGCTGCAATAAGAACCTCTATTGGTACGGTAGTTGTTAAACCTATTTTTTTCATTATGAATCCTCCCAAAAAGAAAAAACTACCTAAAACGGTAGTTATGTGTTTTATATTTATAAAGTTTACTATATGTTATAAAGGTTGTCAATTAAATAGGTCCAGCTAATAATTTATGAAAAATTATTAACTGGACTTATAAATTTGGTATATTACTTATTTCTATTTGACATTTTCACTAATTCTTTAAATTTCAAACGCTTTCCATAATGAAGTATAGCAGAGGAGTATATTTTTATGGAAATCCAAGCTATAAAAACAATTGTTATTACTAAAGCGAATATTGAGGCTGCAATTTGCCAAATTGGAACGTCTGTAGCTAAAATTCTAGAGGGCATTGAAAATGGGGCGGAAAATGGAATTATAGATGAAACTATAGCTATAGTACTATTCGGAACTGCAAGTGAAAAATATCCCATATAAAATGCTACCATAGATATTATGGATATAGGCATAAGAGCTGAATTAACATCTTCTGCCTTACTAACAGTAGCGCCAGCAACTGCATTCATCATGGCATATAACGAGTACCCTAATATAAAATATATAACAATCATAAGAAGGCTAAAAGGGGTGAAACTAGAAAGGTCCATCACTTGACCTGCTATCTCAAAATTTTCAGGAAAAGTTAATTTATACGTTAGTGTACCGATAAGTACAACCATAAATAGTTGTATTAAACCAATGAGACCCATGGCGGCACTTTTTCCAAGTATTATTTTGGATGGCTTTGTTGAGGTTACAAGGAGCTCCATTACTCTTGAAGTCTTTTCAGAAGCTACCGACATTGCTACTCCATAACCATAAAAATAAATTGCAAAAAATAATAGCATACTTATAAAAATACTTGAAATATAGCTGCTGTTTTTTCCTTTTCCTAGTTCGTTAACATTATAGGAAACATCACTTTGTACCATTTGAGTTGCTGTATCAGATACACCAGCTGTGGTTAACAAGTCCGTTACAAAAATGCCTTTTATAAGGCTACTAATTTCACTTGGATTTACTCCGCTACCAGCCTGTTTAACTAAATAATCAAAAGTAGGCACACCGTTTTTCTCATCAAAGATAAGTAGAACATTCTTTTCGTCTTCCTTAATTTTATTTTTAATTAAATCTATATTATCAGAAGTCTCGGACTTGAATTCGTATTCTGAAAAGGTTTTATCAAGTTTGTCTAAATTTCCTTTTAGAATATCCTTAGAGTCAACGACATACACAATTCCTTTAGGTTCTTCTTTGTTAGTATGGTCAGTCTGTGTTTTGTTTTTTTCAGGACTATCAAAACTTTTTATTATAGCTGGCATACTAATTATTAAAACTGTTAAAATAAGTGTAATTGCAGTTGAAATGATAAACGCCTTTTTCCTTGAGTTTTCTTTAAAAGTATAGCCTAAAACAGTAAGAAACTCTTTCATTATTGTTCACCAACCTTTTCAATGAATATTTCATGAAGCGAAGGTTCGCGAATTTCAAATTTATGAAGTCTTATTTTCTTTGCCATAATTTTTTCTAGAAGACCATAGCCTTCTGCGTCGGATTTAATTTTAAGTTCGTAGCTAGTGGCTGTTTTTGATATAAGATTCATGCCTAGCTCTTTTAATAAATCGTCAATATTTTCTTGGCAGCTTACCGTAAGATTTGTTCTTCCATAACCAGATTTTATTAAGTCTAAATTACCCTTAAGAACCGTTTGTCCATTCTTCAATATCACAAGATCTTCACAATAGTCTTCGATAGATTGCATTTGATGGCTGGACATTATAATGAATTTTTCTTTTTCAACTAATTCATAAATTACACTTTTAAACAAATTAGCGTTAACAGGATCAAGGCCACTTAGAGGCTCATCTAAAATGATTAATTCCGGATCATGTAAAATAGATGTTACAAACTGGATTTTCTGCTGATTTCCTTTAGACAGTTGTTCAGCAGTAGAGTTTAAGTATTCAGATACCTTAAGTCTGTCAAACCAATAGTTTATGGATTTTTTTACTGACTTTCCGTCCATTCCACGCAGTTTTCCGAAATACGAAAGTTGATCAACTATTTTAGCCTTAGGATACAAGCCTCTTTCCTCTGGCAAATACCCAAACTTTACGCTTTCCCTTGTAACAGGTTTACCATTCCAATCTATAGTTCCTCTATCTTTTTCGAGAATTCCTAAAATCATTCTTATGGTAGTTGTTTTCCCAGCTCCATTGGTACCAAGTAAGCCAAATACACCTGGCTTTTCTATTTTAAATGAAATGTTATCTACTGCGGTATTGTCACCGAAATTTTTTACTAGGTCTGAAACATTTAATGTCACATTAATTCCCCCTTGCATTCATTATAGGACATAACTATTATTAATAGTCATGCCCTTGAAATTTAATACATACATATTATAGCATGAAAATAAAAAAAACTGCCACAGACATTATGTCTATGGCAGTACTGCTTTATAGGTTAAATACGGTATTTAAGGCTTATTTAAAAACTAATCTAGGATAGTTACCTTTAAGTGCTTAACACCCCAACTAATTGCCTCTTGCCGTGTATCAAAATATACATCTATATAGTTTCCTTTTACTGAAGAACCTTTATCAGCTGCAATGGCATTGCCATAACCTGCAACATGTAATTTTGTTCCTAGAGGAATAATTCTAGGGTCTACAGCTATTGTACTATAGCCACTTGGATTTCTTACAGCCTTGCGTCCAGAAGCCGTATAAGTATTATTTACCCCGTTAAAAGCCCAATAAGCAGTAGCTTTTACGGTAAGAGTCTTTCCAGAAGTGGGAGGGGCCGCTACATTAACAACTTTTGCGGTACTTTTTGAATAGCCTCCTCTGGAAACGGTTATTGGTGACATAGTACCCTGAACTATAATTTTATTTGTAGGCTCTTTAACTATAGTTTCTTTTACCACT
>NZ_JBNMNU010000092.1:0-16560 GCF_051278035.1 Clostridium sp. | reverse complement strand
AGCTGACCAAGCAAGAACTATTAGGATACCTGTTCATATGGTTGAAACTATAAATAAGCTTATTAGAGTTTCAAGACAATTACTTCAGGAACTTGGACGGGAACCTCAACCAGAGGAAGTTGCTGAAATTATGGAAATGCCTGTAGGAAAAGTTCGCGAAATTATGAAAATAGCACAAGAACCGGTATCTCTTGAAACGCCAATTGGAGAAGAAGAAGATAGTCACTTAGGTGATTTTATTCCCGATGATGATGCTCTTGCTCCAGCAGAAGCTGCTGCATTTACCATGCTCAAAGAGCAACTAATTAACGTTCTAGATACACTTACTCCTAGAGAAGAAAAAGTCTTAAGATTAAGATTTGGACTAGATGATGGACGCGCAAGGACTCTTGAGGAAGTTGGAAAAGAATTTAATGTAACTAGAGAAAGAATTAGACAAATTGAAGCTAAAGCACTACGTAAATTAAGACACCCAAGTAGAAGTAAAAAGTTAAAAGATTATTTAGATTAAACACCTTATATAGGTGTTTTTTTTATTGAAGTGCAAAAAAATGGAAAATCGTTTACAAATAAGATCCCGATATGCTATAATACTCGGTGAGAAGGTGATTGAATGGATAGTTATATATCAAAACATGGACGTGGACTCGGGTTTATCCTTTTGATGACGGCATTATATAATATATTAATACTTATATTGCTTCAAATTAATAACTCATACATTGTAGCTAGTCTACTCGAAATAATATTGTGGGCATGCAATATATATGGGGTATATTACATGTTACTTTATTCAACAATTAAATGTAGTATTGATGATCAAAATCTTACGATTTATTCCGTCGGAATATTCAAAAAAATAAGCGTGCCATTAAATAAAGTTGAAGGATACACTACGTCAACGGGCGAAATTAAAGGTGTTAAGCTTTATGGTATGTCTTCAAATAGCTTTGCAATGGGGAGATTTGTAATTGATAAAATAGGTATTACGAGAATGTTTGTTACAGATAATAAAACAATATTTTATATAAAAACTAAACGTATGAACTATGCGGTATCTCCTATAGATTATAAAAAGTTTGAGGAGAATTTAATAAATCATAATATACAGTTAGTAGAGTGGGAGAGTAAGGTTAATAACAGTTATAATCTACACAAAGACAAACACTTTATTTTACCTTTAATAGGTGTAAGCATAATAATATTAATATTAACTCTAAATCCATTTATATTATATTTGAAAGATAGTATACCTAACGTTATGCCCTTAAGCTTTGATGCAAAATTCCACCCTATAAAAATGGGCACGGGACAGCAATTTGCGTTTACTCAAATGATTTACGGGGTACTGAATATGGTCTTACTTTTCTGCATGTATTATGCAAGTTATTTTTGTGCGAAATATGATAGAAAATCAGCATATAAATATATTTATTTGTCATTAATAGTTGCGATAATATTTTTAATTATGCAGTTTAAAATATTAATTAATTTTAGTTAGGATGAAAATTATGGAACTTAGCACGAGATTAAAAACAATTGTAAATATGATGGAAAAGTGTGATAGCATCATAGATGTAGGAACGGATCATGGATATGTACCTATTTATTTAGTCCAAAATGGTTTGGTAAATAGTGCCATTGCATCTGATATAAACAGTGGACCAGTTGAGAAGGCAAAAAGAAATGTTCGCGAAAACAAGCTAAGCCCTAAAATTACTTGTAGACAGGGAAGTGGATTATCTACGGTTAAAGAGGGGGAAGTACAGGTAGCCATTATTGCAGGAATGGGTGGAAATTTAATAAGAGATATATTGGAGGCCGACCTGATCGTTGTTAAAAAATTGGAATATGTGGTACTTCAACCAGTTCAAAATGCTGAAGTTTTGAGAGAGTATTTGTATAACACTGGATATGACATCATTTGTGAAGATATTTGTTTTGATGATGGAAAGTTTTACGAGATTATTAAAGCTAAATATAATACAGTGCCATTGGTAGTAGATAGAATATACTATGAGATAAGTGAAAAATTATTGTATGAAAAGCACCCAGTAATGCAACAATTTATAGGATTTAAATTAAAAAAATATTTGAAAGTATATCATACACTAAATGAGAATACAATTGCATCAAAAAATAGAAAAGAGCAACTTTATCCTCTCATAGAAAGACTTAAGGAGTTTTTAAAATGATTTTAAAAGTAGAAACTATTCACAATATTATGGAGGGATATGCTCCAGAAGTATTAAAAGAAGATTACGATAATGTTGGACTAATGGTTGGAGATAATGATGCAGAGGTTACTAAAATTTTAATTGCATTAGATTGCACATTAGATGTAATTCGTGAGGCAGTAGACGAAGGATGTAATTTTATATTAACTCATCATCCGCTTCTTTTTATAAAACCTAAGTCGATAACCAGCGATACATTAATAGGCAAAAAAATTATTGAACTTATTAGAAATGATATTGCTGTATATTCAAGTCATACAAATTTAGATTCAGTTAAGGGTGGCCTAAATGATATAGCTGCAGAAATTTTAGGGTATACGAATGGTAAGATAATTGATTCATCAACAGTTTCGGGTTATGATAACGGAAATAATGGTATCGGACGCCTAGTAACTCTAGATAACCCCATTTTACTAATAGATTTATGTGAAAAAGTTAAAAAACTCTTTAATGCAGATCAAATTAGGTATGTTGGAGAGGATAACAGGGAAGTTAAAACTATTGCACTTATAAATGGTAGCGGTGAAGATTATTTTGAGATGGCTAGAAATCTAAAAGCAGATTGTATAATTACAGGAGATACAAAATATCACGGAGCTTGTGATCTTAAAGAGCAAGGAACGGCGTTAATTGATGCTGGACATTTTATTACAGAATGGATTCCGTTTCAAATTTTCGGAAAGATTCTACAGGAAAAGTTACTCAGTAGAGGATATTACAATGATGTGCTAATTTCAAAAAGCACTATAGATACTTATAAGTTCAAATAAACTAATGGATTAAAATACTATTTGATTTTTAATCTATAGTATGTTATTATAACACTTGTGAGTAAGCCAGACAATCGCTGCTGAATGCTGTTATGCAGTAGGTCAGGAGAGGAAAGTCCGAGCTTCGTAGGGCAGGGTGCTGGGTAACCCCCAGTGGAGGCAACTTTAAGGAAAGTGCAACAGAGATATACCGCTAAAGGTATTCTAGTAGTTTAGCTTGCTAAACTATTTAAATATACTAGCAAGGATGGAAAGGCGAGGTAAGAGCTCACCAGCGCAATGGCGACTTTGCGGCTATGTAAACCCCACTTGGAGCAAGATCGAATAGGAGAACATTATGAGGCGGCCCGTCTCGTTCTCGGGTGTATCGCTGGAGCCTATTGGTAACAATGGGCCTAGATAGATGATTGTCTAATACAGAACTCGGCTTATAGACTTAGTCACACTATAAAAAACACTATGTTTAACGCATAGTGTTTTTTTGATTTGCCACCGGTTTGCCACACAAAAATCCAAATCTTAGAGCGTAATAGAATAAATGAAGTGTTCGTTTAGAGTATACCGCAGACTAACGTGAACTCTTTTTATTATATACGGTAGATAACGGGAAGTAGTATGTATAAAGGCATATACAAGAAAATTTCTTAAATATGCCCGTTTAACCACATTGTCTCGCATAGAATTTAAAAGTTTTTTATATGATAAAATACATAATAATTATGCCACGAAATTACATATATTTTAACAAAGAAAGTAGCAGAAGTTATTATAACTCCTGCTACTTTCTTTTATTAATTCATTCGATTTACAAGAAAAATTGTTCAGTGCAATGATTTGTTAAACTTCATCCAAATTCTTATCTGTAATAAGTTTAAATAACTCTGCTGACTTTGTTTTATCTAAGTGTAAATACTTACTTTCACTATCTATAACAAGTTCTATTCTACCTTTGTCTGGATTTATCCAAAGGTCATAAATTAATCCATTTAATTCCTGTTTTTCGGTAGTGTCCTCAAAGTGGAATTTATAGTGAGGTGGCGATACCATATCTACTTTTACTTTTGCATTTCCCCAATCAATGTTATTAAGAATATCCTTAATATTTTGCACTTCCTTGCTGTCCTTGATTTCGTTATAATTTTCATATTTATTGGCTTCCTCAACACGTTTTTCGACTACGATTTTATTTCCTTCATTTTTAATACGATTTGTACAACCTACCATTAGAACTAAAAATATTGAAATCATGACAATGAAGATTTTATTAATTTTCAATCTTATTACCACCTTTTATTTTACTTATTTATCTATTTATACGATAGAGCATTGAAATTAGTTAGTCTCAAATTATGAATATGTACTTATTCAATATCAACCTGGTTACAGATAGTCTCCCAGCTATTGCAATAGGGCTTGAGCCGCATAATAAAAATATAATGAATGAAAAACCTAGAAATATAAATTCACCTATATTAAATAAATCCTTCTCAATAGAAGTACTAATTGAAGGATTACTCATTGCCCTAGGTACAATCACAGCATTCCATATAGGATTATCAACCGGTAATGATTTAGTTGCAAGCACAATGGCATTCGCAACACTATGTTTATCAAGACTACTCCATGGATTTAATTCTAGGCCACAGGAATCCATATTTAGAATAGGAGTTTTCTCAAACAGATATTTATGGATTGCCATTATATTAGGGTATTTACTTTTAGAATTTGTTTTAAGTTTTAAGCCATTGATGGGAGTTTTTGAAGTAGCTCCTTTAACTTTAAAGGAGCGGGCTATAGTATATGTTTTTTTATACCCGATTCTGATTTTGTCAAATTAATTGGAATATTCACCCCTGTAAAATATGCTGTAGACATCTCAGCTTTTAGTGTGAAAGGTGTTATCATATCAACAGACTGTAATACACTGGGGCTAACAACACCGTTAGAAAGTGATATAACATCTGCTAAAAGTCGGTCAAACTCTATTCGGAAGTTATCCGCTTGTTGGATATAATTTGATTTCTGAATTAAATCTATAAAAAATAAGGTGTCTCAAAATGTTTTTAATCATTTTGAGATACCTCCAAAAATTTTACTGTTTTCTAATTTCTCTATGCCAGATAAAAAACAAAAGGAAAGTGTATACATATTGAAAAGCAAATTGTATGATTTCCGGTTTTGAGTACCAACCAAATAAAATGTAAAGAGGAAGACCTATTACACCTTCTTTATGGTAAAATATGGTTTTAGATAGATTGAATGCCTTAATAAACAAAGGACTTGAACTTGCAATAATGTTTAGTGAATTTAAAGCAGACAACCCTTCATGAATGCCGTAGCCTAGTAAAAATCCAGCTTGTAAAATCAAATATGCTAAAGTTATATTAAATAAAATTTTTAAATTTATCTTTACTAAAGAAAAATAAATTAATGTGGAAAAGATTAATGCTGCAAAAACTCCTGAAAGTATAGATATTAAAGTATATTGACCAGCAAAAGTAAATATAGCAATTTCAGCACCTTCACGAGAAATCATAACAAAAGCAATACTAAATATTCCAAAAGCTGAAAGATTAGTTTTAACTTGATTTTGAACTTCGGTAACCATGTTTCTTCCATGTTTTATCATCCAATAGATAAAACTAGTTATTAATATTAGTGCTAAAATGCTTGCTGAGCTTTCCCACACTTTAGATAATTGTTCCATTTTCTCAATAGATTTTGATATTGAGAATAAAATGCCACCGATTCCTATTGAAGCTAAAATTCCTAATAAAGCACCTGAAAAGGCATTCTTTCTAAAAACAGTATTGCTGCTCTTTTTTAAATATTGAAGTATAATTACTACAATTAAGAAAGCTTCGAGGCCTTCTCTAAAACCCATAATTAGTCCTGGTAAAAAATTCTCCATTAATATAACACTCCTTTAAATGTATGATATTGAAAATCATTTTCAACTAATTATAAGGTGTGTTTGTATTTATGTCAATGTATAAAGTTTTTATTTTATGTAATAGTTATTTTGGTAGACTAAGGTATACCTCACTATGATAGTTTACATAGAGCGGTGTATCCAACGAAACCACCTTGGTGAACATGTAGGTGCTTTTATGAACTTACTTGGTACAACATATAAACCAGGTGCATTGGATACAAAGACTGAGGAATTAATAAGTGCAGGTATTGGAGCATACAATCGTTGTGAATACTGCATAGTATCCCATGTTTATAAAGCATTTGAGGCAGGTGCAACATCAGAACAAATAATGGAAGCAGCAATGGTTTCTGTTGCCTTTGGTGGTGGTCCCCCGGATCCTGAAATAGCAATGGTGGGGATTGGCGAAAAAGCAGCAAAGAATCAGGGAATAGAAGTAGAAGTAGGCAGATTCTCATTTTCAGCTAATGGAAAAGTGAAATGTTATGGAGAAACTAATGGCTTTATTAAAATTATAAGAGATAAAAAAACAGGAAAATTAATCGGTGCAAGCATTGTGGGTTTACATGCTACTGAATTAATTGCAGAGTTAACTCTAGCCATTAAGAATAACTTAAGTGCAGAAGCAATTACGGAAACTATACATTCCCATCCAACCACTGCAGAGGTAATTCATGAAGCTTTTAGATGGAGGAGCCATTTATTTTGGATAAATGTAATTACTAGCATAATTAAAAACATTGAAAAAATATAAATCATAGATGAATGATGGTCATGTCAAAGGAGTAGTTAGATCTTCTCTTTTGATATGACTTTTTAATTAGTGATAAAAATATGAATAAAAAGCGTATGGTTTTATACAAGGTAACAATTATTTATAAATTATGTTGGAGGTATGAAATGAAAATAAACTTTCAGTGTATATGCCCTCTATACTATTTTGTAAAATGCAGACCATAAATGTGGACAATCTTCATAAGAACTTCATATGTTTATGATATATTTCCTCTGTGATTTATAAATTATAAAAGAGCGAAGGAGATGTACTAATGAACAATGCCCTGAGAAGTATAGTAGTTGTATTAAGTTTGATTTTTACTTTAAACATAACCGTATTAGCGGCTCCAACAAATGAGAAGTTACAACAGCAGAAGGACGCACTAATGAAGATTCAAGCAGAAAGAGAAGAAATTGAAACAAAAATAGAACGCTTTGATAATGAAATTGTAACAATCATGGCTAAAACAGAGGAAAACAAAGGTAAAATAGCTGGAACAGAAAAGGCAATTGAAAGCGCCGCTATTGAGGTTAAAAGGGTTGAAAATGAAGCCCAAAAGGAGCAGGAATTATATAATAGTAGAATGAGAACTATGTACATAAATGGATTTGATGGGTATTTAAGCACTATCCTGAGTTCTGAGAGTTTTGAAGATTTTGTTTCAAGAGTGGAAAACATAAAAGCCATTATAGAGTTTGATAAAAAAGTAGTCGGTGAATTTGAAGCTACGCAAAGGCAATTAAGTGAAAAGAAGCTAAGTTTAAATAAGACGAAGGAAACATTGTTGAACATACAAGCAGAAAATAAGCAAAAACTAGATAAGATAAACATTACTAAAAAGTCACAAAACAAATTGATAACTGAGATAAATAGCAAAGAAATTGTTTATAAAGAGCTAAATAATAAATTGGTAAATGAGCTAAAGAACAGTGAAAGTCTTCTTGCAAGGCAGCTAGGCGAGCCGCAAGTGTTAGCAAGTAAGAGCATAACGAAAATAAATAAAATAAGAAAATCAACACCTAAATATTCACCTTCAAGGGGCGCAACCGCTGTATCAGCAAATGCTGTAATAGCCTATGCTTCTAACTTTCTTGGAACACCGTATTTATGGGGTGGAACATCGCCTTCAACAGGCTTTGATTGTTCAGGATTTACACAATACGTATATAAGCATTTTGGGATTTCTGTAGGAAGAGCAACATTTCATCAGATAAAGGATGGGGTACAAGTATCAAGGGGAAACCTTAAGCCGGGAGATTTAGTGTTTTTTGGAACTAATAACAACCCTCATCACATGGGCATATACCTGGGAGATAATAATTACATGCACTCTCCACGTACAGGAGATGTAATTAAAATTTCAGCTATGACGAGGAAAGATTTTTTAACAGGTAGAAGAGTAATGTAATTGGTAAAAAAATATTGAATTCAGATAAATAGCATATCTGGATATAATATTTTTTTATTAAAATTTCTATAGCTATCTTTATAAAATCTACACATCTCATTTGTATAATATAGTTAAAAATATAATACCAAAAGAGGTGACCTATGAGTAGTTCCTAGATATTAGCCATATACTATATTATAAATATATAAGCGATTTTATTACTTTTATTGAATTAGTATTTAGTTATAAATCCAATTAAAAATATAGCAATATTCGTACAAATAGTACAATTATCAGGTTTAGTTTTTCTAAACTAATTATGCGATGCGTAAAAGTATAAATCTGAATATTTTTTGGCCCCCCCTATTACAATATAATATACATTTTTAGTGGTATCATCCGACCTATTAGATGAACGAATTTTATAATCAATAGATATTTTGAAAAAACTGGGGTGATTATCGTACCTGCATGTTTATAGGTATTCCTCTAGATAAAAACAGGGAATAAAAGCGGTGGCAAATTTATCGTTTGCCACCAATTTGCCACCGCTCTATAAAATATTATTAAATAGAAAAAAATATAATTTAATATATAAAACATATCAAACACAGTAAAATCAATGCTAGCAGATATAGGAAAATATAAGAAAATCCTTATAAATAATGAAAAGATTGAATACAGAACTCGGCTTATAGACTTAGTCACACTATAAAAAACACTATGTTAATTGCATAGTGTTTTTTTATTGCGTATAGAATTCTAAATCATTTGATCTAAATGATTACATTTATAATAGAAAAAGTATTAAAATATTGGTATTGTGGAATTATATTAAAACAAGTAAAATTATTTTTATTTCGAAATAGACTTTAATAATCATGTAAGGTATACTATAATCAAATTATAACGAATTATAAAATATATTTAATGATTAACATTCGTATAAATTTTAGTTTTTGGAGGTATTAACTATGAAAAATAAAATATATAGGTTATTTGTAGAAAAAAAGGCGAACTATAATGTTGAAAACAAGAAAATGCTAAGGGATATAAAAATGAATTTAGGGGTAACAAGCTTAGAAGGTATTAGAATAATTAATAGATATGATATTACGGGAATATCTGAGGATCAATACTTTGAATCAAGGAATACAATATTTTCGGAACCTACAGTAGATGTGGTTTACGATGAAGAAATAGATATGGAAGACTCAGAATCAGTATTTGCTATTGAGTTCTTGCCAGGACAATATGACCAGAGGGCGGATTCAGCTGCGGAGTGTATACAAATACTAACTCAGAAGGATAAACCTATAGTGAAAACCGCAAAAGTTATTATATTAAAGGGAAGCATAACTGAAAATGAGCTAATAACAATTAAAGAATATTGTATAAATGCTGTAGATTCTAGACAAGCAGATATGGAAAAACCAAAAGATTTACAGCAGAATTATATTGAGCCCGATAAGGTGCGTATAGTTGAATCTTTTACTGATATGAATGATGAAGATTTAAAAGAATTCTTAAGTGAAAATGGTCTTTCTATGAGTTTTTATGATTTGAAATTCTGTAGGGATTATTTTAGTGAAACTGAAAAAAGGAACCCATCTATAACTGAGATAAAAGTAATAGATACCTATTGGTCAGATCACTGTAGGCATACAACGTTTAATACTGTAATCCAGGATGTTCAAATAGAAGAGGGAAAATATTCTAAACCGATTATAGAATCATATGAAGAATATTTAGCGACTAGAGAGTTTGTTTATGGAACGGAGAAAAGAGATGTTACACTTATGGACATGGCTATTATTGGTATGAAAGACTTAAGAAAAAAAGGTAAATTAAAGGATCTTGATGTTTCAGACGAAATAAATGCCTGTAGTATAATTGTGGAGGCAAATATTGATGGTGAAATGGAAAAATGGTTAGTAATGTTTAAAAATGAAACACATAATCACCCTACTGAAATAGAACCTTTTGGGGGAGCTGCTACTTGTCTTGGCGGAGCAATAAGAGATCCATTATCAGGTAGGAGCTATGTGTATCAGGCAATGAGAGTTACTGGATGCGCTGACCCTACAGGGAAAATTTCGGATACTATAGTGGGTAAACTCTCTCAAAGGAGAATAACACTTGAAGCGGCACACGGATATAGCTCCTATGGAAATCAAATAGGAGTCGCCACAGGACTTGTTTCTGAGGTTTATGATGAAGACTTTGTCGCTAAAAGAATGGAAATAGGTGCGGTGATTGGAGCGGCGCCATATAAGAATGTAGTTCGCGAGCAGCCAATGGCTGGAGACGTAGTTATACTTCTTGGTGGAAAAACAGGCAGAGATGGTTGTGGCGGCGCTACTGGATCCTCGAAGAAGCATAGCGAAAGCTCTATTCTAACTTCAGGAGCAGAGGTTCAAAAAGGAAATGCACCTACAGAAAGAAAAATACAAAGATTGTTTAGAAATCCTACAGCTACTACACTTATAAAAAGATGTAATGATTTTGGTGCAGGTGGAGTATCCGTAGCTATAGGGGAACTGGCAGATGCACTTATAATAAATTTAGATGCAGTGCCTAAGAAATATGATGGACTTGATGGTACGGAACTTGCCATATCAGAATCCCAAGAACGTATGGCTGTTGTTGTAAGGAATGAAGATGCACAGGTTTTCGTAAAACTAGCAGAAGAGGAGAACTTAGAGGCTACGCTTGTGGGGAAAATAACTGATGATAACAGGCTTGTGATGATATGGAAGGGAAATACCATTGTTGATATAAGCAGAAGCTTTTTAGACACTAATGGGGTAAAACAAGTTACGAAGGTAAAAGTATCTGCACCAAAAGAAAATGAATACTATTTTTCAAAAGATATAAAATCTATTAGTGGTGATATGAAATCAATAAAGAAGCAATGGATTTCTACCTTATCAAATTTAAATATTTGTAGTCAAAAGGGTTTGTCCCAGCGTTTTGATAGCACTATAGGTGCGGGAACGGTATTAATGCCTTTTGGTGGAAAGTTTCAGAAAACACCAATTCAGTCTATGGTGTCAAAACTACCTGTACTTAAAGGAAATACAAATACTGGTACAATAATGGCCTATGGATATAATCCTAAATTATCAAAATGGAGTCCTTTCCATGGAGCTGCATATGCAGTGCTAGATTCGGTGACAAAGATAGTGGCTAGTGGCGGAGATTATGAAAATATTAAACTTACTTTCCAAGAGTATTTCGAGAAATTGTCAAAAGAACCTTATAAATGGGGCAAACCATTTTCAGCACTACTCGGAGCGCTTCATGTACAAAAACAATTTAGTATAGCGGCAATTGGTGGAAAAGACAGTATGTCAGGGACCTTTAATGATATGAATGTACCGCCAACGCTAGTATCCTTTGCGGTGGACGTTATAAATACAGAGGTAGTTATATCTCCTGAGTTTAAAAAGTGTGATAGCACGGCTCTTTTAATTTATGCAAATAGAGGAGAAGATGGATTACCCGATTTTAATCGACTTCGCGAAAACTATAAATCAGTAAAGAAATTAATAGATAGTGGTAAAATCCTATCATCTTATGCAGTTGGAATGGGTGGTCTTTGCGAAGCTATATCAAAAATGTGTTTTGGTAATAATATAGGATTTACATTTGACCCGGATATAGATGTTAATAGTATATTTAAAGAGGATTATGGAAGTATAGTAATGGAGATTGATAAGGAAATATACCCAGAGTTAATTAAACAGTTTGGAAATATTAAAATCCTCGGAAATACTAAAGCTGAACCATTTATTGATGTCTTAGGGGAAACTATAAGTTTAGAAGAGGCTATAGGAAACTGGGAAGCCCCACTTGAAAGCGTATTTAGTACAAAAGTAAATAGCACTAAAGTAAATAATATTAATGATAAAACCTACGAAGCTGTGGGAAATTCTAAGATTAAATCTATGGCAAGTATTAAAATTCCAAAGCCTAGAGTTATAATTCCTGTGTTTCCAGGTACTAACTGCGAGTATGACTCTATGAGAGCCTTTGAAAAGGCTGGAGCTGAAGTTGAGATTATGGTGCTAAATAATTTATCTTCAAGACATATTGAAGAATCTATAAAAATTATAGCAGAGAAGATAAAAAGTTCTCAAATTGTTATGCTACCAGGTGGATTTAGTGCAGGGGATGAACCAGATGGATCGGGTAAATTTATTGCTACATTTTTTAGAAACCCAATAATAAGACAAAGTATAAGTGAACTTTTAGAAAATAGGGATGGACTTATTCTTGGAATATGCAATGGATTTCAAGCACTGATTAAGCTTGGATTGCTTCCTTTCGGTAAGATAACAGATATAACAGAAAAAAGCCCAACCTTAACATATAATGAAATCGGGACACATATGTCACGTATTGTGCAAACTAAAGTAGTTTCAAATATGTCTCCTTGGCTTTCTAATTTGAAAGTTGGAGATGTTCACTCTATACCTGTGTCACATGGGGAAGGTAGGTTTGTAGCAGAGGATGCAGTAATAAAAAAACTATTTGAGAAGGGTCAAGTAGCTACTCAATATGTAGATTTTAACGGTAGTCCTAGTTATGATATAAACTTTAATCCTAATGGATCCATGTATGCTATTGAAGGTATAACAAGTATGGATGGAAGAGTGTTTGGTAAAATGGGTCATTCTGAAAGATTTACAACAAATACACTAAAGAATATTATTGGTGAAAAGGATCAGAAAATATTTGATGCTGGAGTAAATTATTTCAAATAATGAATAAAGTTTAAAACACGAACATTAAACTATATTTCTATAGATAAAAGTTAATAAATGCACATAAACACGAACGATAATATTTACATTACGTACAATGCATTGACTTATGGCAAGATAGATGTTAATATAAAATTAGTTCTTAAACAGTTGTATAAATTAATAATTAGTTCACCTATATATTTCTAAAAATATGGTTTAGAAGTTTCTACGAGAGGCCGTTAACTTCTCACTATTGGTGAATCTTGAATTGACCTTACACTAAGGGTTATTTTCTGTACCCTTTAATTCAGGATTACACCATTAGAATAACTTTTCTTATGGTGTAATTTTTTTTATTTGTAATTATAAAAGTTGAATGATTTATAGTATAGAGAGGAAGGTAGTAAAATGTCGGTAGGAATTATTTTTGGAAGTAAATCAGATAGGGACATAATGAAAAATGCAGCAGTAGCGTTAAAGGAATTTGGAATAGATTATGAAGCACATATTCTATCAGCTCATAGAGTACCAGAAAAATTAAAGGAAGTAATAGTACAAATGGAAATGAGAGGCGTGGAATGTATTATAGCAGGGGCAGGTCTTGCTGCACATCTTCCAGGCGTAATTGCATCACATACAGTGGTTCCGGTGATTGGAGTGCCAATGAATGCAGCGCTTGCGGGTATGGACTCGCTTCTATCAATTGTTCAAATGCCAAAAGCCATTCCGGTTGCTACAGTAGGGATAAATAATAGCTATAATGCTGGAATGCTGGCAGTCCAGATTTTATCACTTAAAGACTTGGAACTTAAAAATAAATTAATTGAGTATAGAAAAGCAATGAAAGAAAAGTTTATAGCAGATAATGAACAAGAAATTGAACTTTAAGCACAAAAATTAAACACTAAGGAGTGGTTATTAATGGAAAAAGAAGTATTGTTATATGAAGGAAAGGCTAAGATAATGTTTAGCACAGAAAAGGAAGATGAGGTTAGAGTATATTTTAAAGATGATGCAACAGCTTTTAATGGAATTAAAAAGGCTCAAATTGATAATAAAGGGATTTTAAATAACAGCATAACTACTATGTTATTTGAGTTATTAGAGAAAAAAGGTATAAAGACTCATTTCATTAAAAAGTTAAGTGATAGGGAACAACTTTGTAAAAAAGTTGAAATAGTGCCTCTAGAAGTAATTGTTAGAAATGTTGCAGCTGGAAGTATGGCGAAAAGATATGGAATAGTAGAGGGCACTGAGCTAAAAACAACAGTGTTTGAATTAAGCTATAAAAATGATGATCTAGGTGATCCACTTATAAATGATTCTCATGCTGTAGCTATGGGTCTTACTACTCCTGAAGAATTATCAAAAATATATAAATCAGCTTCAGAAATAAATGATATTCTAAGAGAAGTTTTCCTTAAAGTTGATATTAATTTAATAGATTTTAAATTAGAATTTGGAAGATTTAATGGAGAAATTATTTTAGCAGATGAAATATCACCAGATACATGCAGATTTTGGGATGTTAAAACGGGAGAAAAATTGGACAAAGATAGATTTAGAAGGGATTTAGGGAGTGTAACAGAAGCTTACGAGGAAATATTAAGTAGAATAAATAAATAAATAAACAGTAGTGAAACAATCGAATAATACCAGGAGGGATTTGCTTGAATAATTTTAAGTACGAAGATAAATTTAAAGATGAATGTGGTGTTTTTGGAATTTTCTCACCGGATAAAGATTTAGATGTTGCATCATTAACTTACTATGGACTTTATGCTTTGCAGCATAGGGGAGAAGAAAGTGCTGGAATAGTATATTCTGATGGGAATACACTTGTTTGTGAGAAGGCTATGGGGCTTGTATGTGATATTTTTAATGATGAGAAAATTTCAGCAATGAAGGGCCACGCTGCCATTGGTCATGTTAGATATTCCACAACAGGATGCAGTGAACTCAAAAACGCACAACCACTTCTAAGTAAATTTAAACTAGGAGACATTGCTATAGCGCATAATGGGAATTTAGTAAATGCAGACGTTATAAGAGAGCTTTTAGAGGACTGTGGACACATGTTTCAAACATCAATAGATTCAGAAGTTATATTAAATTTAATAGCTAGAGGTGCGAAAAAAGGTGTTGAAAAGGCTGTAGTTGATGCTATACAAGCGATTAAAGGTTCATATGCAATAGTAATGCTTACAAAGGAAAAATTAATAGGAGTTAGAGATCAAAATGGCATACGACCTCTTTGCATTGGTACAATAGGAAATAGCTATGTTATTGCCTCTGAAAGTTGTGCATTAGATGCAGTAGGTGCAGACTTTTTAAGAGACGTGAACCCAGGTGAAATAGTTATAATAGATGAAAATGGACTTACCTCTATTAATTTTGCAGAAAAAGCTAAAACAGCAACTTGTGCATTTGAATATATTTATTTTGCAAGACCTGACAGTACCATTGATGGAATTAATGTCTATAGCTCAAGAGTTAGGGCTGGAGAACAGTTATTCGAAGAATCACCAATCGACGCAGATATGGTCATAGGAGTTCCAGATTCGGGTATGGCAGCTGCTATAGGATATTCTAAAGCCTCAGGAATACCTTTTGGAATGGGTCTTATAAAAAATAGATATGTAGGTAGAACATTTATAAGTCCAACTCAAGAAATTCGGGAAAGAGCAGTATCTGTAAAACTAAATGCGTTAAAAATAAATGTAGAAGGTAAAAGAGTTATACTTATAGATGATTCAATAGTTCGCGGAACTACAAGTAAAAGATTGGTTGAGATATTAAAAAGAGCTGGAGCAACGGAGGTTCATTTTAGGGTCTGTTCACCAGTAGTAAAATATCCATGTTATTTTGGAATAGATACCCCTTATAGAAAAGATCTAATTGGGGCTAACATAGAAGTAGAGGAAATAAGACAAGGTATAGGTGCAGATAGTTTGGGATACTTAAGTATTGATGGATTATTAAAATCCTTGGGTCGTACCAACTTTTGCTTAGGTTGCTTTAAGGGTACTTATCCAGTATCAGCTCCCTTTGAAAATGATAAAGATAGATTAGAAAGGTAGGGTATATTTATGATAACTTATAAAGATGCAGGTGTTAATATTGAAGAGGGATATAAGTCAGTAAGTTTAATAAAAGAATATGCATCCAAAACATTTACCGAAGGTGTCTTAAATCATTTAGGAAGTTTTGCTGGTATGTTTGAAGTAGGTGAGGGTTATAAAAACCCCGTTCTAGTTTCTGGTACTGATGGAGTCGGTACAAAGCTTGATATTGCATTTAGAATGAACAAATATGATACTGTGGGTATTGATTGCGTTGCTATGTGTGTAAATGATGTCCTTTGCAATGGTGCTAAGCCACTTTTCTTTTTAGATTATATAGCTTGTGGTAAATTACACGCTGAAACAGCAGCACAACTAGTAAAAGGTGTATCTGATGGGTGCATTCAATCAAGTTGTGCACTTATAGGTGGTGAAACTGCAGAAATGCCAGGATTCTATAGAGATGGTGAATATGATATGGCTGGGTTTACTGTTGGTATAGTGGATAAGTACAAAATTATTGACGGTTCAGGTATTAAAGATGGTTATTCACTTATAGGAATTGAGTCTTCAGGACTTCATAGTAATGGATTTTCATTAGTTAGAAAATTAATACCAGACTTAGATATTGACTTTA
>NZ_JBNMNU010000091.1:0-17218 GCF_051278035.1 Clostridium sp. | reverse complement strand
AAGGGTATTTTTTAAATAGGTCATTTAGATTTGATTTGAAACATTCAACGGATTTCTTTAAGATAGATCTTGAATCCACTGGAACATTATCGTGCAATAGAAAACATGGAATTTTTAAAGTCCCTATAGGTAATTCTGTTTCTGGGTCAATATTTTCATAATTATAATCAACGAACCAGTTGCAGTCAAGATCCGCTAGCATATCTGTTTTAGCATTGTTTAAAGTTGCGATTCCAGGCAATACTACAGAAGAACCGTCAGTTTGAATAGCTCCTTTAGAGAAAGCAGTAATATCATCTAAAAATATTTTCATTGGAATTCTTTCATCAGTATCGTTTCCAGATAAATCAATACCCACTAGGGAGACGAATTTCACCTCGGTGTGGGCAAGCAAAATTTCTTTGATATCTTTTTCAAGATGTTTTTCTTTAGGAATTACATAAATTAGATTTTTCAAAATATTAGTCCTCCTTCAAATATATATTTAATATTTAGAAGCCGCAAAGGCGACTACATTAGCATTTTTAAAAATAGAGTATGGTTAGCAAATGTAAAAGTAAATGAATGTTATAAATAAACTGATTTTAGTACAAAAATGAAAGCTTGTCAATATAAAATTTCATTAATTACAATTATATATATATAAATGACGGTATTTTGCAAGAAAGAATGAATGAGGTTTCATTATTGTAAACGGTTGCTATATTTATTTATAATTTTATTTATCATAGAAATATTATTTATACAAAAAACATTATATCACATATACATATATATGTTTTTACTTCATTATAAGAACTGAAAATAACAAAAAAAATTGACAATGAAAATTCAATATAATATAATGATAAAAAGTGCATATTAATTATAACTAGTGAAAAGCTTTGATTAGGAAAAGTAAACAAACAGGTAACTTACAGAGAGTGGGGTATGCTTAGAACCCATAGTGAAGGTTTGAAGAAAATCACCTAGGAGCTGAGAGCTGAAAATTTAGTAAGCTTATCCGTATTTCTGCGTTAAGGGATAAAGTATGATCGTACTTTAGTTTGTATTTATGGTATAGGTGGCATAACGAATTTTACTTCGTCCTATTTAGGGTGAGGTTTTTTTATATTTAAATGGAATATTGAAAGGAGTTTTATTATGTACAAAAAAAATGATTCTTCTAAAAGCTTTATGGATATGGAAAATGACATACTTAAGCTTTGGAAAGAAAAAGATATTATTCAAAAGAATTTCGATTTAAATGATGGTGGAGAGAACTTCACTTTTTATGATGGACCGCCAACAGCCAATGGAAAGCCGCATATTGGACACGTTTTAACAAGGGTTATGAAGGATTTAATCCCTAGATATAAGGTAATGAAGGGATATAAAGTTCCTAGAAAAGCGGGTTGGGATACTCATGGACTTCCAGTAGAACTTGAAATAGAAAAGAAACTTGGGATTTCTGGTAAGCCTGGAATAGAGGCTTATGGTGTAGAAAAATTCGTAACAGAATGTAAAGACAGCGTTTTTAGCTATGTTAGTATGTGGAGAGAAATGTCTGAGAGAGTAGGATACTGGATAGATATGGATAATCCATATGTAACTTATCATAATGACTACATAGAATCAGTTTGGTGGGCATTAAAACAAATGTGGGATAAGGACTTATTGTACAAAGGCCATAAGGTAATGCCTTATTGCCCAAGATGCGGAACTTCACTGTCTTCTCATGAAGTAGCTCAAGGATATAAGGATGTAAAAGAGGCTTCAGCTTATGTGAAATATAAAATAAAAGATGAAGACAAATATTTACTTGTTTGGACTACAACACCTTGGACACTTCCAAGTAATGTAGCACTTGCAATAAATAAAAAATATGATTATGTTGAAGTAAACCAGGAAGATGAACATTTAATACTTTCAAGAGAGTTACTTGGTAAACTAGAAGGAGACTACGAAGTTGTACGCGAATTTAAAGGTGAAGAACTTCTAGGAGTAGAATATGAGCAAATGTTTGAGTTCTATACGCCAGAGGAAAAAGCCTTTTATATAGTTCACGGAGACTTTGTAACTTTATCAGATGGTACTGGTATAGTACATATTGCTCCCGCTTATGGTGAAGATGATAATATGCTTGGTAAGCAAAATGATTTACCACTTATTAATCTAGTTGATGTAGAAGGTAAATTTATAGATTGTGTTACTCCATGGAAGGGTATTTTTGTTAAAGATGCTGATGCCAAGATACTAGAATATCTTAAGGAAAATAATGTTTTATATAAATCGGAAAAATTCACACATTCATATCCACACTGTTGGAGATGCGATACACCACTTTTGTATTACCCAAGAGAAAGTTGGTTTGTGAGAATGTCTTCAGTAAGAGATAAACTATTAGAAAATAACAATAAAATAAATTGGATGCCAGATAACACGAGAACCGGGAGAATGGGTAAATTCCTTGAAGGCGTTATTGATTGGAGCATAAGTAGAACTAGATATTGGGGAACTCCACTTCCAATATGGGAATGCGAATGCGGTCATCGTGAAATGATAGGGAGTATAGCAGAGCTTAATGAAAAGGGTATTGATGTGCCAGAAGGAATAGAACTTCATAAACCATTTATAGATAATGTACATCTTAAATGTCCAGAATGTGGTAAATCTATGGCTAGAGTAGAAGAAGTTATAGATTGTTGGTTTGATTCAGGATCTATGCCATTTGCACAGCATCATTATCCTTTTGAAAATAAAGAGATGTTTGAAGCAAATTTCCCAGCCCAATTTATTTCAGAAGCTGTAGATCAAACAAGAGGATGGTTCTATACATTACTTGCAATATCAACTACAGTATTTGACACAAACCCATTTGAAAACTGTATTGTACTTGGGCATGTGCTAGATAAAGATGGACTAAAAATGTCTAAGCATAAAGGTAATGTTCTAAGCCCATTTACGGTGCTTGACAATCAAGGAGCAGATGCTCTGAGGTGGTATTTCTATACAGCAAGTGCGCCATGGCTTCCTTCAAGGTTTTATGAAGCGGCAGTTATTGATGCACAAAGGAAATTCATAGGAACACTTTGGAATGTATACTCATTCTACATTCTATATGCTGAATTAGATAACTTTGACCCAACTAAATATAGGAGCTTTAAATCTGAGAATATTATGGACAAATGGATGATGTCAAAATTAAATTCACTAGTTAAAGACGTAGATGATCATTTAGAAAATTATAGAATAACTCAAGGAGCACTTGAGCTTGAAGCCTTTGTTGATGAGCTTTCTAACTGGTATGTAAGACGTAATAGATCAAGATATTGGGTAGAGTCCCTTACTGATGATAAAATTGGTGCTTATATGACATTATATAGAGTTATAGAAACATTTGCTAAACTGGCTGCTCCATTTATACCATTTGTAACAGAAGAGTTATATCAAAATTTAGTGGTGGCATTTGATGAGAAGGCACCAGAGAGTATTCATTTGTGCTCTTTCCCTAAATGTGATGAAGACCAAGTGGACATAGAATTAGAGGATAAAATGGATAAAGCATATAAGACGATTAAACTAGGAAGAAGTGCAAGAAATGCTGCAAATATAAAAAACAGACAGCCACTTGCTAAAATGCTAGTTAGTCTAGGAACTCTTCCAGAATATTATGGAGATATAGTAAAAGATGAACTTAATATTAAAGAAGTAGAGCTAGGAGCTGATCTTTCTAAATATGTTCAATTTGAAGTTAAGCCAAACCTACCAGTGCTAGGTAAACCATTTGGTAAATTAATACCTGGTATCAAAAAAGCTATAGGGGCTATGAACCAAATGGAGCTTGCTCAGACTATAAATAAGGGCAACGTAGTTAATATAAATGTAGGTGGAACAGAAATAGAACTCAATAGTGAAAGGCTACTTGTTACAATGCAAGGACTTTCCGGATATGCGTTTGCTGGGGAAGGTGAGATGGGAGTAGTCTTAGATACTAACATCACGCAGGATCTTAAAGAGGAAGGAAACGTGCGTGAGATCTTAAGCAGGATTCAAAATATGAGAAAAGAAAGTGGCTTTGAAGTTGCTGATAAGATTAGGATCTACGTATCAGGAAATGAAATGCTCCAAAATATAATTTTGAAGTTTGAAGACCAAATTAAACGGGATACTTTAGCTGTTGAAGTTATACACAACTCCAAAAGAGAATACAATGAAGTTAAGGTAAATGGAGAAGAGTTAGGATTAGTTTTAGAAAAATTATAAGTAAAATCATTTTTGAAAGTATGTGATATTTGTCACATACTTTTTTAAAAAGGTAACAATTTATGAATATTGATGGAAAATTATTTTATTTGGGAACATTAAAATTATAAAGAATATTAAAACTTGAAAAAAAATGTTTTTATAAGTATAATGGTAAGATAAGAAAATAGTAGGAGTTGAGAGATATGGCTGCTTCAATAAAAGATGTTGCAAGGGAAGCGGGAGTTTCTATTGCAACAGTATCTAGGGTTTTAAATAACATAGATGTTGTAAATGAAGATACTAAGAAGAAAGTAAAAGACGCTATAAAAAAATTGTCGTATAGACCTAATATAGTTGCCAGAAGTTTAAAAACACAGAAATCTAGCACAATAGGTATAATTATACCAGATATATCTAACCAGTTTTATCCTGAAATCGTTAGGGGTTGCGAGGATGTAGCTAATATTTATAATTATAATATTATGCTTTGTAATGCAGATTTAGATGTAGATAAAGAAATGGAAGCTTTAAGAATTCTTAAAGAGAAGATGATAGATGGAGTTATATACATGAGTAATTCCATAGAAGATAATGTTGTAAGTTTAATTAAGGACCTAGAAATGCCAATAGTTCTTGTAGAAACTACAGATGACGATGGTATATTCCCTAGCGTCGCAATTGACAATGTAATGGCAGCAAAAGATGCGGTTACATATTTAATAAATAAAGGAAACAAAAACATTGCATATATTGGTACCACTACAGAAAAAATTAATGCTCAATCTAGAAGATACATAGGCTACCAAAAAGGATTAGAGGAAATGGGAATAAGCCTTAATAAAGATTTAGTTTACTGTGGCGGAGTCAAGGCTAGGGATGGTTATGTTGGAATTAATGCTATATTAGATAAGGGAATAAAGGTAGATGCAGTATTCTGCGTTAGTGATGAAATTGCTATGGGAGTAATAAACGCATTAAGAGATAAATCCATAAGTGTACCATCTGATGTAGATGTAATGGGTTTTGATGATATTTATTCAGCCTCAACATTCTATCCTAAACTTACAACAGTAGCTCAGCCGATGTATGACATGGGGTCTGTAAGTATGAGGATGCTAATAAAATCTATAAATAATCTAAAGGTTGATGAGAAACATTTTGTATTACCTTATAGAATAGTGGAGAGAGATTCCTGTAAATAATAAAAAGTCTTGTTAATCCGATTGGGGTTTAATAAGACTTTTTACATTATCTATAACTTTTAAATTAAGAAGTCGGAGGTAATGAATTGTGTTATTCGAATGAAATAGTATATGAAAGAATGGAATAGGAATTTCTTAGAAATAAAAAAGAGATATGGAAAAATTAACACAAAAAATAAACATGAATGTAATTCTATAGACAAAATAATCAATAATAGTCTATAATACTACATAAAGAAGTAAAAAAACTTGGCATTGTGCAGTTTTTTTGACTTGATATTTATTATATAGTTAGTATAATATTAATATACTGATAATATAGAAATTTTAACATGAAATGAGATGAGAGGGATGGCTAACGAAGTGGAGAATATAATGTGGATGATGTGGAAAAACGAGCAAGAAGAATCTTTTAAAGTAGGGGAATTGTGTAGAAGAGGTGGAAAATATTATTTTAAATATGATACTGATGGCGTCAAAAAAGCTGAAGAGTATGGATTTTTATCATTACCTCAGTTTCCAAGGCTAGATGTAGAGTATTTTAGAGAAGAGTTATTTCATTCATTTTCGGAGCGACTTCCTTGTAAAAGAGAGGCAAATTCTCTTTTAAAAGAGTATAAACTTAAAGAGTACGATTCATTTGAATTACTAAAAAGAAGTGGAGGCAAAACCACAACTGATAGGTTGGAATTTGTTTCGCCTTTTAATGATGAGAATAATAATTTAGATTAGAAATAAATATGCTTGAATAAAAAATGTGCACGAATGAAAATATATTTTCATTCGTGCACATTTTTTATGGCATTTAATCCATAGGAAAAATTGAAAAGTCACTAAAAGCGCCTTTAGGTTTTCTTTCAATTGTATCATTATGATCAATTTCTCTATTGCTAGGGTTATTGTCCTTAGGTACTAGGTTTTCCATGGTGCTGGATGACGTTCCGAGTTCTCCAAAGTAATCTTCATCAGGCATACCGTCAAAAGGGTAAGGAGTATTTTTATGTGACATCGTCTAATCCTTCCTTTCATAATATATTTTCAAAAATCTTGGTCGAAAACGAAATTGATTTTCATTATATATAATGGATAAAAACCTATTAAAATATGCAATAAAAGAAAATGTAATCTACCATTATTCAAAATTGTTCTCACAACATGAAGTGATGGCTCATAAAATGGAATGAGTAATAAGTTGGAGTGGTATTTTTTGCTATATGTACTAATATTAGCAGGTGGAAAAGGAACAAGACTTTACCCTCTATCTCGTGCACAAAACCCTAAACAGTTTTTGAATATTATTAATAATAAGAGCTTTTTAAGAAGCACTGTGGATAGAATAAAATGTTTAGTTAGTAATGTGAATATTTATGTAGTTACAAATGATGAGTATTTTGAAAAAATTTGTGATGAACTTCCAGAAATCCGTAAATCTAATATATTTGTAGAGCCTAGTAATAAGGAGACAGCCACATGTATAGGTTTGTCTGCTGCAAAGTTATTAAAACAGGACAAGGAAGCCACAATGATAGTGCTACCTTCTGACCATTATATAGAAAATGAAAAGGAATTTAAGAAAACTATTTTACAAGCAGTTGAAGTTGCAAATAAAAAAAGAGGGCTAATCACCATAGGTGTACAGCCCTCGAGGCCAGAAACTGGTTATGGTTATATAGAAATGGGAGATCGGGTAAATGGTGATATACCTACGTTCAAAGTAGAACGATTTTTAGAAAAACCTAACGTTGAAGTGGCAATGGATTTGCTCTTAAAAGGAAATTTCCTTTGGAATAGTGGAATGTTTGTGTGGAGAGCAGATGTATTTTTACGAGAGATGGAGAGGTATTTACCTAAGATGTATAAGAGATTAATGATTATATATCAAGTAATTGGTACAGAAGAAGAAAGTGAAGTAATAAAAGAACAATATAATGAAATAGATGGGATATCTGTAGATTTTGGGATAATGCAGAAAACCAGAAAGGCTTTTACTATAAAATGTGAGTTTGTATGGGATGACATAGGAACTTTTGCAGCACTTACAAGGTTTCTAAGTAATTATCGCGGTAACAATATTTTGGGTAATACATTTATGAAAGAGAGTGAAAACTGCTCTGTATTTGGGAAAGAAAGACTTATAATTGGATTTGGTATAAAGGACCTTATAATTGTGGATGCAGGAGATGTTATATTAGTAATGGATAAAAATAAGGACCAGGATATTAAGCATCTGGTAAGTGAACTTAAAGGAAATGAGGAAATGGGAAAATATATATAATATAATGTTAAAAAGTTTCATCGCATTGTATGTGATGGAACTTTTTCTATTAATAAAGAATTTATTGTAAAAAAAGGATATTTATGTTTATTATCGAACTTAATATTATAAGGTATTAAATTTTATTATTTATTAAGGAGGATTAGTAATGGAAATTATAACTAAGAATGTAAAAAAGAAAGTGAAAAGTAATAGAAAAATAATGAGCTTTTGCTTTGGGGGAGGGATGTATAAAATGAAGAAAGTATCTATGTTTTTAGTACTTACATTAGTTTTTTCTTTTGCGTTTTCTGGATGTAGTAGAAGTGCAAGTTCCGATAGTAAAGTAAAAAACATTCAGTTTATGGAGACACTAACTAGTCCTGAGAGGACTAAATTTGTAAAAGAATTAATTGCTGATTTTGAATTAAAAAACAAGGACATAAAAGTTGAACTTATTTCAGAACCTTGGGAGCAGGCACACGATAAGATTGTTATTTTGTCGGCTGCAGACCAATTACCAGATGTTATTGAACTGGGTGCCAATTGGGTTTCTGAAATTGGTGCAACGGGAAAACTAGAGGATTTAGGGCCATACCTTAACGAGTACGAGGATAAGGATACTCTATCAGAATCAGGTCTTAAGCTTGGAAAGGCATTTAAAGATACCCAGTATGTAATTCCACATAGCCTTTATTTTCAGGCAATGTATTATAGAAATGACTGGCTAAAGAAGGCTAATATTGATGTCCCTAAGACAATAGATGACTTTACTAATGCCGCGGCTAAACTTACTGATAAAGAAAAAAACGAGTACGGATATGCATTTAGAGGAGGAGCTGGGAATTGGACACTAATGTCTAATTTCATGATGACGAATGGAGGTTTCACCAATTACTTTGATGAGGATGGTAAATGTGTTCTCAGGAAACCAGAGGCTCTTGAAGGTTTTAAAAAATTCACGGATATGTATTTTAATAGTGCACCAAAGGACTCTCTTAATTGGGGATATGCAGAGACGGTTAATGCATTTACCTCAGGGAGTGCAGGCTTATTAATACAAGATTCAGAAGTTGCTGTAACTGCTGCAGAGAAGATGGAAAAAGGCACTTTTGAAACAGGACTTTGTCCTGTGGGACCCGATGGGAAGAGATATATAGCTGGCGGATATATAGGGTTATCCATGACAAGTGCATCTCAAAACAAAGAAGCCGTATGGAAATTTATATCATATATGGTGAGCCCTGAAATAAGTATTAAATGGGGAAAGAATAATTCAGTTATTCCTATAACAAAATCAGCTTTTGAGGATCCTTATTTTAAAGAAGGATATATTTCAGCTTATACAAAGACTTTAGAGGATCCAAATACGGTTATGTTTTATGGACCAGAATATTTGCCAGAGTGGGGAGAATTCACTAGTAAAATTGTTGTTGAGCAGCTCCAGGGGTATTTATTAAAAAAACAAACTGCAGAAGAAACATTGGATTATATATCAACATATTTAGAGACTGCAAATGATAAGTACAATAAAAGCATCAAATAAAATGAATGGGGCATTGCCCCATTTCTATTGAGAGGAGGAGGCGACTTGGAAGTTCAGAAATCAATGTTATCAAAAAAAGTTATCAAAAAAAGAATTACTAAGAAGTCTATTGAACCTTATTTATATGTATTGCCGGGCATAATATTAATCTTAATTTTTATTGGATATCCAATTGTAAAAGGAATTCAAACTTCATTCATGCATTATAAACTAAATGATTCTAATATTTATTTTAACGGGTTAGATAATTATAAGGCTGTTTTTGCAGAAAAAGATTTTTTTCAGGTCTTAAGAAATTCTTTTTGGTGGGTTTTTGGTTCAATAAGTTTTCAATTTTTTCTAGGGTTAATTTTAGCATTGATTCTAAACACAAAATTTAAGTTAAGAGGGTTATACCAGGCATTAGTCCTTGCACCATGGGCAGTTCCAGGTTTTTTAATTGGTCTAATATGGAAATGGATGTTTAACGGTCAATATGGAGTTATAAATGATATATTTATGAAACTACATTTGATACAAGAGCCTATTTCATTTTTATCACAAACAAGTACTTCCCTTATGTCTGCTATAGTGGCCAATGTATGGTATGGAATACCGTTTTTTACCATAATGATTTTGGCTGCACTTCAATCAATTCCTGAAGATTTATACGAAGCTGCAGATATTGATGGAGCTGGAAGAGGAGCTAAATTTTTCAAAATAACACTTGCGTATATAAAACCGACTATTATTACAACTCTGTTACTTAGGGCAATATGGATATTTAGTTTTGCAGATATTATTTACATATTAACAACTGGAGGTCCTTTGAATTCTTCAAATACCTTAGCTTCTTTCATAATTTTCAAAGCGTATAAAGCACTTGATTTTGGACAGGCATCTGCTCTTAGCGTTATTTTTATGGTGATACTAATGGTTTATACCATGCTTTATTTATTAGTTACAAAGTTTGATAAGGCAGGTGACTTTTAATGAACAGAGAAAATAAATTAAATAAAATAGTAAGATATAGTTTAATGCTAATATTCTTCATTTTTATGACATTTCCTATATTGTGGATATTATTAACATCTATTAAGCCGGTTAAGGAGATATTGACTTTGCCAATAACATACCTACCTAAGCATCCTACACTTGAAAATTATAGGAATATATTGAAGACTACAAATTTCCCAGTATATTTTAGGAATAGTATGATAGTAAGTTCTACTTCTGCTATAGTGACATCGACAATAACACTTTTTGCAGGATACTCTTTAGCAAGGTTTAAATTTGCAGGAAAAAAACTTACACTTTTAATATTTCTTGCTACACAAATGGTTCCTGTAGTGGCAATTATTATACCTATATTTTTACTGTTTTCAAAGCTTAAACTTATAAATAACTTACTAGGCCTAGTAATAATTTATACGGTTTTGAATATTCCTTTTTGTACATTAATGATAAAAGGGTTCTTTGAAAAGATACCATATTCACTGGAAGAGGCAGCAATGATTGATGGTTGTTCTAGAGTAGAGGCATTGATTAGAATTATATTCCCTGTAATGAAACCAGGAATTATTGCCACTTTTGTGTTTGCTTTTATAGGTGCATGGAATGAATTATTTTTCAACACGATATTTATAAGTAGAGAGGTACTTAAAACTCTACCTACTGGAATTAACTCGTTTATTGGAAAGTATGATATTAACTGGGGGATGATGACGGCGGGTTCTGTTATTGCTCTAATACCTATATTTATTATGTTTGGTATTATTCAAAAATATCTGGTGGCAGGTATGACCGCTGGATCGGTGAAGGGATAAAGTGGTGGAAGTTTATCTATGCCTAGGAAACAAGAAATAGTGGCAGTATATAATAGACATAGAAATTTAAAAATATTAATGGGTTGATTTAAATAAGTCTCGCTATAAAAAATTCGTTGCATATATTGACCGTAATATTTTACAAACACGACCGGAAAATGGTATTTGCCTCCAAGTTCATTTAGAAAGATTTGGAGTCCCAGGCGAAACACTACTTAGTCCAGATAGTCATACTCCTACTGGCGGAGGCATAGGAATGCTTACCAAGGCTGCTGTCAAAGTAATAGAGCAAAGCGGCGTTAAAATTTCTTGGGAAATAGTGAGGATGGGTGCAGAGGTTATAGAAGAAATTAATACGCCTATATCGTCCTATGTTTTAAAAAGTATTAAAAAAATAAGGTTGCACTTAAAGGGAATGTGACTACACCAGTCGGCACTGGGTTTAAAAGTGTTAATGTTACATTAAGGCAGGAATTAAATCTTTATGTGAATTTAATACTTAATTGTTACTACTAAATAACTCGTGGGCACATCGCTTATGAGTTATTTTTATGTATAGGGTTAAAGTTCACATATATTTGGTATAATGAAACAGATATATTAGAGTGAATTAAATGAAAGAGTGAAAGGATATAACTTTAAAATGAGAATAAATAAACTTCTTAGCAATTATGGTATTTGTTCAAGAACAGAGGCGAATAGACTAATTCAAGAAAATAGGATAATAGTAAATGGTGAGATGTGCACGCAAGGACAGTGGGTGGAAGAAGAGGATATTATTCTTATTGATAATGAAACTATTATTCCAAAAGATAAAATATATATTGCACTAAATAAACCTATAGGAATTACTTGTACCGCAGCAAAAAGTGTAGAAACAAATATAATTGATTTTATGAATTATCCAGACTATATTTTTCCCGTTGGTAGATTGGACAAAGCATCTGAGGGGTTAATTTTAATGACAAATGATGGGGAACTAACAAATAAAATTTTAGGCTCTGAGAATGAACACGAGAAAGAGTATATAGTAACTTTAAACAAGCCTTTTGATGATCTTTTTATGAAAGGCATGTCTGAGGGGGTACAAATTCGTAGCGTTAACACGAGGCCTTGCAAAATTGGCAGAGTAAGCACTGATACTTTTCGTATTATTCTAACACAAGGACTAAATCGGCAAATTCGTAGAATGAGTAAAGTTTTTGGATACACAGTTTTGAGACTCGAGCGGATTCGGATTATTAATATTGAAATCAAAGGGATAGATATTGGTGCATGGCGCTACCTAACAGAGGCTGAAGTGATAGAATTATGGAATAGATGAAGGTATAAGATGGTTTTATATATTTTTAAATTTAATTTTTATAATCCTTGAGTAAAATATATGAAAAAGAAAAATACTATAGTGAAAAAGTATATTATACATAGGAGGATTATAATGAAAAGATTTGTTTGTAGTATATGTGGATATATTCATGAGGGAGAGCAGCCACCAGAAATATGCCCAATTTGTAAGGCTGATAAAAGTAAATTTAACGAGATGAAGGATGACTTAGTATGGGCAGATGAACATATAATTGGTGTGGCAAAGGATGTTGATAGCCAGATTATAAATGATCTTAGAGCAAACTTTATAGCGGAATGCACAGAGGTGGGTATGTATCTTGCTATGGGTAGGCAGGCATACAGAGAAGGGCTTCCAGAGATTGGTGATGTATATAAAAGAATTGCTTATGAAGAAGCAGATCATGCATCTAAGTTTGCGGAGCTTTTAGGTGAAGTTGTAAAACCTAATACTAAAGAAAACTTAAAGGCGAGAGTTGAAGCCGAGTATGGAGCTTGTGCTGGTAAGAAGAATCTTGCAGCTCTTGCAAAAGAGAAAAATCTTGATGCTATTCATGATACAGTACACGAAATGTGTAAAGATGAAGCACGTCATGGAATGGCCTTTAAAGGGCTTTTAGAAAGATATTTTGATAAATAAATAAAAATAAAAGGTTCCTTTGTAATGATACTAAGGAACCTTTTATTTTTTTTGTAAAGCGGTTAGTTTATTTGATTTTAAAAGTCAAACAGTCAGTTTGCGTGTAAAGAACAACATTTTCACCGTTGACATCTATAGACTCAGCATTACACATACTATTAGAATTATAGGTGCAAGCACCTACATTACAGGTAATAGCGCTGCACTCGTGGCCCTTTTCATTAATGTTATTTGTAAGATCATTATAAGTCACAGAATCTAAAAAAGAAGCGCAACAAGTGTCACAGTCTTTTTTAGCGCTTTTTCCACCAACATTTATTACGTTAGCAAAACATATATTTTTATCGTTATGTGAGCAATTGGAAACATTACAGTTGATTTTTGACATGGTATCTCCTCCTTAGTATATCTAATAAGAAGTTTAACCGGAATTAGAAGATAATATTTATAATTCTTATAAAAACATTCAATTGTTTTAAGTTAATGAATGTGGTATAATAAGAATAATGTAGTAAAATAAACATGTGTGTTCTAGAAAAAAATGAGTTGTAATTAAAAATTAGGGAAATATTGAAGCTATAAATAATTTAAAATCCCTTATAAGGCATAAGGAAAAATATGCTAGTATGCTGACTGGTTATTTTTTTGAAGATGCCTAAATAGAAGAAAGAGGTGTCCTATCATTAAAAACGGAAATGAAAACAAAACAGAAATCACTAAAAAAGAAACTCCTAAAGTAGAAGTAAAATCCAATAAATACCAAACACTAGAAGAAGTTACTTATTTAAAATTAGTTAAGAAAGATGGTACAACAATTGATTGTAAAATAGATACGCAGGATTTACAAAGGGTATTAGAAAAAGGTCGTTGGTTTGCAGAATGGAATAAAGATTTTAATAATTTCTTAGCACAAAATTTAGGTAGTTATTATATCGAAGAAAAGAAATATAGAAGAAAGCAAAGTTTGCAGTCATTTATATTAGAGGTTCATCCAAAATCACCTGTTAGACATATCAATGGGGATACTTTAGACAATAGAAAGTGCAACCTTGAAGTATACGACCAAAATATAATTAATGATTATGAAGAATCAGATGAAAACTCTGTTGCTGTGATATTAAGAGACAGATATGGCAAAGAGAAGGCAAGAACAATAATTGATAAAGACGATATTAGTAGAGTAATTAACAATACTTATACATGGGTTCTATTTAAAAAATATACAGAACCTTATGCTGTAGCAAATACTCCAAATGGAAAAATTTATTTGAATAGATTTATAATGAGTACGCCAGAAGATATGATTGCTCATCCAATAAATCTTAATACATTAGATAATAGGAAAGCTAATTTAGAAAACAAAAAAATTGAGTTAGAATTTGTTAAGCCAAGTGAAGAAGTAGAAGATTAACTAGTATTAAAAAAGCAGTATAGAAGATATTTCTATACTGCTTTTACTTTAATATTGTTTTTGAAGGGGAATCTTTAATTTGAAATTGATTTGTTTTACCCATAACAAAGGCTAGTTTAATTATTGATTTTTCCTCATCAGTAATCTCTCTCTTAAACATTTTTTCGAATTGATCAATTAAACTACAAAAATTGGTTTTGTATTTCTGATTGTTGTATCTATTTAAACTTGTGTTTTTGTGAGGATTATATACCTTGGGTTTAATTTCATTATTGTAAATTTTCTTGAAAACGGCTGAGGTATATTGTGCATCAACAAGCGCATTGTGGAATTTGCCATCTATGGATATGTCGAGCAAGGTAGCTGCATTACCTAGGCCAATACTAATTCCTTTTTTGCAGTCAAACATTTTAGAGACGTACGGTTGAATGTTTATGTACTCTAGAGGCATAAGTGAAGTATCCAATTCATAATACTCTATATTTCTAAAGAGTTCTTTTATATCGGCCATTCCCCATACACACAGTATATTCCTATCAGTTTTTATGAAGTCTGTAAATTTTTTATACATTTCTTTGAAGGACTTACCATTATCTAATTCATCAGTCGTTATCCCTGTAAGTCTTTGTACGAAAGGATTAAGCCTAGTATATATTTCTGGTTTTATCAATATATCTAAGGTTTCAACTGTCTTTAAAGTGTCACTTAACCTTACGGCACCTATTTGAATTATTTCAAAAGGACATTTAGGGTTTATAATATTATTAGGTCCATTATCAAAATTAAAGCCTTGATTAAATTCTAAATCAAATATTATATAATTCATCTTTTTACCTCTAAACTTATTTTTATTATATATTATATCATTTATGGCAGCAAAAAATACCATCATTGCTAAGTCTAAACTAACAAAAAATTGAACAATGGGTATAAAATAGTTTATACTATATATAGTATGTATATTAGGTTATAGGTATTTTGATATATATAGCTTAATAATATCACTTGAAGCAGTATAATTACAACATTTGAGAGGAAGTTTTATATATGGGAAAAACATTAGTTTTAGCAGAAAAACCTTCCGTTGGAAAAGAACTTGCAAAAGTCTTAAATTGCAGACAAGGCGGAAATGGCTATTTAATGGGACAAAAGTATATTGTAACTTGGGCATTAGGCCATCTTGTTACACTAGCGGGTCCAGAAGATTATGATCAAAAATATAAAAGCTGGAAGATGGAAGATCTTCCTATGTTGCCTAAGGATTTAAAATTGGTAATTATTAAGGAAACTTCAAAGCAATATAAAATTGTGAATGAACTTCTGAAAAGAGCAGATGTAGATGAGCTTGTTATAGCCACAGATGCTGGACGTGAGGGAGAACTAGTAGCGCGTTGGATCATTCAAAAGGCGGGGTTTAAAAAGCCTATAAAGAGATTGTGGATATCCTCCCAAACAGAAAAAGCAATTAAAGATGGATTCGCCAATCTTAAACCTGGGAGAGATTATGAAAATCTATTTTGGGCAGCTCAATCAAGAGCAGAGGCCGATTGGCTTATAGGCCTCAACGTAACTAGGGCATTAACTTGTAAATATAATGCTCAATTATCAGCTGGAAGGGTACAGACGCCTACGTTAGCACTTATTGTTGATAGAGAAAATGAAATAAAAAAATTCGTTGGGAAGGATTACTGGACAGTAAATGGTAAGGTAAATAATTTTATAGTGAATTGGTCAAGCAAAAATGGAGACACGCGGACTTTTGACAAGCAAAAGGCAGAAGATGTAGTTACTAAGGTAAATAATCAAATGGGCACTGTTGTAGAAGTTAACAAAACATCTAAAAAAGAGCTTCCACCACTTGCATATGATTTAACAGAGCTTCAAAGAGATGCAAATAGAAAATTTGGATACTCTGCAAAGCAAACTCTTAATATAATGCAGAAATTATATGAAACTCATAAGATATTATCATATCCAAGAACAGACTCTAGGCATATTACCACAGATATAGTAGCTACATTACTTGATAGATTGAAGAGCATAGCAATAGGACCATATGAGAAAGCTGCTAGGAGCATAATAAAAGGTAGAATTCATACTACAAATAGACTTGTCGACAATAGCAAGGTATCGGATCATCATGCTATAATTCCTACGGAGGAGCATGTAGATTTGTCAAGGCTTAACAAAGAAGAAAAAAGCATTTATGACCTAGTTATAAAAAGATTCTTAGAAGTCCTAAGCCCAGCTTTTGAGTATGAGCAAACTACTGTGAAAATAAATGTTAAGGGTGAAAGCTTTTCCGCAAAAGGAAAAATAGTTAAATCTAAGGGCTGGAAAGAAATAAGCAGTTCTGAGGGCAGCGAAGAAAAAGATCAATCACTTCCAGAAATAAACAAAGGTGAAGCGGTTAAACTTACTTTAGCTAAATCTGTGAATGAGAAAACAAAGCCACCTGCAAGATTTAATGAAGCAACGCTTCTAACAGCTATGGAGCATCCAGGGAAAGATATTCAGGATGAGAGTTTAAGGGAAGCCTTGGATAATACTTCAGGCTTAGGAACCTCTGCAACAAGGGCAGATGTTATAGAAAAATTATTTAATATTTTCTATATGGAGAGAAGGGGTAAAGATATTTTTCCTACCTCAAAAGGAATACAGCTAATAGGGTTAGTACCACAAGAATTAAAATCCCCTGAGCTTACTGCTAAGTGGGAAAAACAGCTTCAACTTATAAGTAAAGGAAAAGCTAATTCAATGAATTTCGTAAAGGATATGAGAGAATATGC
>NZ_JBNMNU010000090.1:0-17229 GCF_051278035.1 Clostridium sp. | reverse complement strand
TTCTTGTTTTTATTTTAAACTAACTAATTCCCGAGTGTTGCTACCATAACTGCTTTTATAGTATGCATTCTATTTTCAGCCTCATCAAATACTATTGAGGCTTCACTTTCAAATACTTCATCTGTAACTTCAACGCCGTTCATACCAAATTTCTCATATACATCTCTACCCACTCCAGTTTTCAAATCGTGATATGCTGGTAGACAGTGCATAAATTTAGTATCTTTATTATGGGTCAAAGCCATCATTTCGCTATTAACTTGATATGGTTTTAATATATCAATTCTTTGTTTCCAAACTTCATCTGGCTCTCCCATAGAAACCCAAACATCAGTATATATAACGTCTGCATCCTTTACACCATTTTCCACATCAGAAGTAATAGTAATTTGACCTCCTGTCACTTTAGCAACCTCTCTACACTTATTAACTAGTACTTCTTCAGGAAATAGCGCCTTTGGAGCAACTATTCTAAAGTCCATGCCCATCTTCGCAGCCCCTATCATAAGAGCATTTGCCATATTATTTCTTCCGTCGCCAGCATAAACGAATTTGATTTCATTTAATGGTTTAGAAAAATGCTCTTGCACCGTTAAAAAGTCAGCAAGAATTTGAGTAGGGTGATCCTCCGTAGTTAATCCATTCCATACTGGTACTCCTGCATATTTTGCTAATTCTTCAACTACCTCTTGGCCATATCCTCTATATTCTATTCCATCGAACATTCTTCCAAGAACCCTTGCTGTATCAGCTACAGACTCTTTTTTACCAATTTGAGTCCCTGTAGGCCCAAGGTAAGTTACATGTGCTCCTTGATCTAGTGCTCCTACTTCAAATGCACACCTTGTTCGTGTAGAACTTTTTTCGAATATTAGAGCAATATTCTTACCCTTTAATTTCTGCTGTTCTGTACCTGCATATTTAGCTCTTTTTAAATCTCTAGCTAAATCAAGAAAATAATTAATCTCTTTCGGTGAAAAATCCATAAGCGTTAAAAAATTTCTATTTCTCAAGTTAAACGTAATAAAATCCCCTCTCTTGTTTCTGCTTTATTTTGCCTTTACATTAAATCGTCTCTATAGAGTGGCATAGACATGCATCTAGGACCACCTCTACCTCTTGATAATTCACTCGAAGGCATTTGAAGTACCTTTATGCCATTTTTATCTAAAATCTCATTAGTAACATAATTCCTCTCATAAGTTATTATGGTACCAGGAGATATAGCTAGTGTATTAGATCCATCGTTCCATTGTTCTCTTCCTGATATAACTTTATCTCCTCCTCCACACCGTATTAATGTAATATCCTTTTTTAGATGATTTGACAATATTTTTTCTAAACTTCCCTGTTCTTCTTTAATTATTAATTCTTTATTCTTATGATCATAAGTTACTGCCGTAACTTTTAATTCACCTTCTATCCCTGGATGAACAGTGAATTTATCATAATCTATCATTGTAAACACAGTATCTAGATGCATGAATGCTCTAGTTTTAGGTATGTTAAAAATTAGGATTGTTTTAAAGGTTCCTACTTTTTCAAATATATTCTTAGCCATATGCAGAATTGCTTCTTTATCAGTTCTTTCGCTATTACCAACTGCTATAACTTCATTTGATAAAATTAATTCGTCTCCACCTTCAATATTATATACCTCATCTCTATCGTACCACAAATTAATGCCCGAATCCTTAAACTCCTGGTGATACTTGAAAATATATTTAGCATACACCGTTTCACGTCTTCTGGTTTTTGTTTTCATAGAATTTAAACTTATTCCATCACCAATACATGCAAAAGGATCACGGGTAAAATATAGATTTGGCATAGGATCCATTATAAATGGGTACTCATCATAATTTTCTTTAATGTCTATTTCTTTTTTTCTTATTCCTGCCATCACCCTATCTATCATTTTCTTTTCAGACATTGAATTTAAGTATTTTTTTAAAGATGTTATTATTCCGGTTTCGCTTATACCACATTCATCAATAACTTCATTTAAAAATAGTTCCTTAACAGATGAGTCTTTTAACGCCTCTACAACTAAATCCTCAAGGTACAGTGTTTCTACACCATTTTCCTTTAGTATCTTTGCAAAATTATCATGCTCTTGCCTCGCTACCTTCAGAAATGGAATATCATCAAATAAAAGTCTTTCTAAATATTCTGGTATTAAATTTTCTATTTCTTCTCCCGGTCTATGTATAAGAACAGTCTTCAAATCACCTATTTCTGAATAAACATTGATTTTTCTCTTATTCATATTCTTCTGCCCTCCTATTTAAAAATTTATATTTTTCAGCTTGTTTTTATACTATCCTCTTATACAATTGTTGTCAACCATTGTAATTTCATATTGTTTGCATAAGTATTCTGCCCAGTTCCTATTGATTTATTAGAATTCATTGTAATCTTATTAATTTCCAAAAAAATCTCTATATTAATAGTATAATTATATATAATAAGTGAATAAATTTCATAAAAATTTATTTATATTTTAATGTTTCTTTTGACATAATAGTATATAAGATATATACTATTACTAATATCAATATACCCCACTTGGGTACAAGGAGGCACTATATGAATATTTCTTTTGATGATAATACCAAAGATGCTTTAAGTAAAAAACTTTTAAAAAAAGACAAATTTTCAGTAAGGTTACTTATTAGAGGTTTTGGCTGAGGTGGCCCAATATTAGGTGTTGTTCTGGATGAACAACAAGAAGATGATATTTTAGAAACTGTAAATGGAATAAATTTCATAGTAGATAAGGAATCTTCCTACGTTTTTGAAGACACAAAAATTATGCATGTTAAAAGTTTGTTTGGAGAATCTTTTAAAGTTTTAACTTCAAACACTTCAGAGAATTCTTGTTAAGAAGATTTAAAGCTAAAAGTACCATATAAAATAGACATAAAAAAAAAGATCACTATTGTTAAAATAGTGATCTTTTTAATTTTCGTAATCAGCAACAATTTTTTGAACTAATTTTTTTATTGCACTTGCTTGTGACACTAATGTCATTACTACCAAGAACAACTCTATTCTTTCCTCATCCGCTTCTTTTAAATCTAGTGCGTCAATTATTTTTTGTAATTTTGCTTTATCATAGAACTCTTTATTTACAAAAACATCAAAGCTTTCCTTTTGTATATCAGAAAAAATTTTATATGTTTTTTCCCATGAAATAATGTCATCATCTCTATCATTAATTTCATTAAAAGCTAACCTAAAAACTTTTTTTATTTCTTCTGAAGTAAGTATAGGTCTCATATAGCTAAGTAAGACTAACTGTGCTAAATGCAATTTTGTATATCCTCTTTTTTTACTGTCCTCCGGCTTTGATATAACATCACTCTTTATATAATTTTGTACTATGTTATTAGTGTAATTATCAGAGTGAAATCTATCGTTTAAGTAATCAATAACTTGTGATAAAAATAAGTCATACTGAGGTAATTCTTCATATGGAATTATGCTACTTTCCGATATTTCTTTTGCAAGTGAGCTTATATTCTCTAAAGTAGATTTAGTCTTATCCACAGTGTATCCCCTCCATAAATTTATATTTTACATATGTTGTATTTTCTGGCTATTAAAAAAATTAATTTACACTCTTATTATAAGGTACATATAAACCTATTACAAGTTATTTCCTACATTCTACTATTAATTTTAACTTTTAGTAATATAGAGGTGATTGCTCTTTATATTACAATCTAGAATTTAAAAAATATATGTAATTTTGATATTGTTTATAATTAACACTAAAATTAAGTTATCCACAGTTTTCATCATTATATCAACAGAAGTTGTGGACAATATAATGTATCCTTAAAACCCTATTTACCTATATTCATGTCATATAAAAAGCTATATTGATATTTTTATCCACACAACTTACTTCTTTATTAATTGATTCCTAATATTAATAGTACAATCCTTCGACATTTATTTTTATTTATTTCCACAAAATTACTATTTTATTAAAAACATGTTGACATTTGTATTATATGGTAGTATATTAAATTTAGATGGAATTAAATATTAGTTTTGTAATATTAACTTAATTAATTTGTTTTAAACATTGACTTCAAACGTCATTTTTAACAATATTTCACTGTTAACATTTAAAAATTATTATGCTAAGGAGGACTTATTATGAAATCAACAGGTGTTGTAAGAAGAGTAGATGAACTTGGAAGAATTGTTATCCCAATAGAACTTAGAAGAAATTTGGATATTGTAGAAAAAGATGCTTTAGAAATTTACGTTGATAGTGATATGATTGTGCTTAAAAAGTATCAACCAGCTTGTATTTTTTGTGGAGAGGTTAAAGATGTAGTTAACTACAGAGGAAAAAATATATGTACCCCTTGTCTAGACCACCTTAAACAAGAAAAATTTTAAAAGTCTACTAAACAATAAATGAAGCCTATAATATAGGCTTCATTTATTGTTTATACAGGAATAAATTTATATATAAAAAACAGGCTATAAAATAGCCTGTCCACATAGAAATTTACCTAACTCTTCTTGCTGCTAAATAATCACTTCTTGTAAGTGCTGATATCTTAACTACATCTCCAGTTTGAGGTGCATGAATATATGAGTTGTTACCTACATAAATTCCCACATGATGCGGCGTACCTGTTCCAAAGAAAACTAAATCTCCTGCTTCTAAATCTCCTCTGGATACATATGACCCTTGTTTTATCTGTGTGTATGTAGTACGGGTTAACGAAACTCCAAAATGCCTAAATACATATACCGTAAATCCAGAACAATCAAATGAATTAGGTCCATTTGCACCCCATACATATGGTGTCCCTAAGAAATTACTTGCATAAGCAACTATTGAATTAGAGCTAATTGAAGCTGATCCTCTTGATGGAACATATTTAGGTGCATTAGCCTTTATTCTCCTTATTTCCTTCATAGTAGAATTCACAATAGCCTGAGCGTTAGTAATCTTACCAGAATATAGCTTTTTTTGCTCGTTAGCTTGTGCAATTAATAAAGCTTGCGCTTTCCTTTTCACTTTAAGGTTTACTAATTTACCCTCATTTTCAGTTTTTAATACTACTAGATTCTTCTTTTCAGTTTCAAGTGCAGCTTTTTTATTTACAATTTTAATCTTCTCATCGTTTAATTCTGCAATAACTTTATTATCATATTCTACAATTTTTTTGATGTTATCTACTCTTGACATAAGGTCTTCTATTCCCTTAGAATCCAACAAGATTTCTAAATAACCGTCCGCACCATTCATATACATAGTCCGCATTCTTTTATTAAATAAATCTTCTTCTTCTTTGATATTATCTTGTGCAACTTGTATATCTTCTGTTGTTTTTACTATCTTTTTCTCTGTTTCACCAATTTTAATTTTTGCCTTATCCACTTCAGTATAAATCTTTTCCATCTCATAATCTAATTCTTGAATAGAACTCTCTATAACTTGAACATTTTTTTGTGCTTGATTGTATGCTTTATTTTGCTGTTCAAGTTGGTTCTTTTGACTTTTGAGTTGGTCTGATAATGGATCCGCCATTACCTGTATACTTAGCGTAGTAGCTAGTCCAATTGTTACTATCAATGATATTATTTTCTTACGCACTAGAAATCCCCCCATATCAAAAAATATATGTAATTTAAACACTTTTAAATCAACATTTTCATTATACCACTACTTTACAGCAAATCTCAATGAAAAATATAAGAAAATTTGTAAACTTTATATGTATTTTTTACATTGGGTTTATTGTTTTACATTAATTACCATAATAATTTTTGTTTATGTATATATAGGCCGATTTATTACCTATATAATCGAAAAATAATTAAATATTTAATGAGTGCTTGTATATTTCTGATTTAGTTGTATGTCTATCCTTTGCAACTTTTTTCATTGCATCTTTTTTATTTATTCCTTCATCCATATACTTTTGTATATGTTCCCCTACTGTAAGCATATCCCATTTCGCTTTTTCATCTTTATCTATATCTTCCTGACTCTTACCTTCAATTACTAATACATATTCTCCTCTAGGAGAGTTGTTTTTATAGTATTCAATAGCGTCTTCTAAACTCAGTCTAATTATTTCTTCATATAATTTTGTAAGTTCTCTGCACATAGATATTTTTCTATTTCCAACATTTTCATATAGAAACTCTAAAGTATTTAAAAGCCTATGTGGAGCCTCATAGAAAATTAAAGTTTCACTCCTATCCATTAAATCATTAATAATAGGCTTTCTATCTTTGTTTTCCCTTGGTAAAAAGCCTCTAAATATAAATTTTGTAGTATCAAGTCCAGAATATACAAGTGCCGTAGTAATTGCAGTTGCTCCAGGTAGCACTACGAATTCTATATTCTGTTCTATACACTTTGACACTATTACACTTCCAGGGTCTGATATTCCTGGCGATCCTGCATCACTAATTATAGCTATGTTTTTGCCTTCTTTCACCTGGTTAATTATATTTTCACTTTTCCCCTGTTCATTATGCATATGATAGCTTGTAAGCGTTTTTTTTATATTAAAATGATTTAAGAGTTTTAGGCTTTGTCTTGTATCTTCTGCAGCTATTATGTCTACATTTTGTAGCACTTCTAATGCTCTTAGCGTAATATCCTTTAAATTCCCTATAGGAGTTGGAACTAGGTATAGTTTTCCTGCCATTATTATCATCCTTTACTACAATATTTTCATATAAACCTCTATTTTAAAATTAATTATTATTAAATTCCATTTGAATTGTACATATCAATAATATCCTGAGTATAACTACCATCTTCATTGTGAACATAAAGTGGAGGTTCCCACTTTAAAAAGGTCCCTCCATCTCTTTGCCCCTCGACAAGTACAATATTAGGTGCCTTATTTACACTAGGATGTACCATTCTTATTCGTTTAGGTTCTATTCTATGTTTCCTCATAGTGCATAAAATATCAACTAATCTGTCCGGTCTATGTACCATATACATCCGACCATTATCCTTAAGTAGAATTCTACATGAAATAATTACATCTTCTAATGTACATAAAATTTCATGCCTTGCTATAGCATTCTTGTCATTTAAATTTATTAATCCTGAATTGCGCAGTTTATAAGGCGGATTAACTGTAACAATATCAACTTTAGGAATCTTTTTAATAAGTTCTATATTCTTTAAATCTCCACTTATAAATTTAATTTTATCCTCTAATTTATTATAATGAATTGAACGATTTGCCATATCTACAAGCTCTTGTTGAATTTCCACGCCAATTATATCACTTGCATATGTTTTCCCTGCTAATATAAAAGGGACTATACCTGTACCAGTACATAAATCAACAATCTTAGCATTTTTTTTTACATTTGCAAAATTAGCTAACAGCACTGCGTCAACTCCAAACCTAAAAGCATCTTTCTTTTGAATAACATGAATACCCTTTATATTAAGATCATCTAAAGTCTCATCGTTTCTTGAAAAATTCATTAAGCAGCTCCTTCCTATGTATTTTATGTATTCCATATACATAGCAATAAAAGAAGTATACCTTAATTTTTATTACAAAATCAATAGAATATATAAAATGTTTTTTTATTTTCACTAAATGTATGATAAAAATACTATTAGTAAACATTGTTGAATATATATTAACTATAAATAATCGATTTTAATGAGGTTTAAAATGGAATTAATATTATATCCTTTTAAAAATATAGTTTTCAATAAAAATACTGTATTACTAGATGCTTCTTTCCTACTAAGCTTAATTTATGATGATGATATTAAGCATAGTGAATGTTTATCATGCCTAAAACTTCTTTCTGAGGGAAGTTGCGAGTATTATATTAGCAGTATGGTATTTGCGGAAGTTTTAAACCAAATACTTTATAAGTTATTCATTAGTGATATTCAGTGTAGAATAACCAATACTAAGCCCTATAACTCAAATGACAATATTAGATATATTACAAATAGCTTTAGCCGCCATGATACAAAAATATTAAAACAAAAGAGAGAAGACAGACTTATTCATATTCCATATAAAAGATACTTTGATAATATCTCTAAAAATTCTTCAAAACGAAATTTACTAAAAGTCTATTATAATAAGTCTGTAGAAATAATTTCAGAAGTTGAAAAAATTATAAATATTAAATATGTAAATATTTCTGAAGAATGTATGCCCCTAGTTAAAAAAATAATGTGCGAAAACTTACTATCTGTGAATGATGCTTTTCATATGGCTACCGCTGAGTGTAATAAAATAGATTATTTACTGACTTTGGATGCTGACTTTGTTTTTGCTGAAAGTAGTAAAATGAAAATACTTAAGATCTAGCACCGCATTACTTCTCTAAATACCAGTATTATAAAAAAAGAAGCGTAATTTTGATTATCTCAAATTACACTTCCTTTTTTATAGTTATTGTTATTTGGGGATGTGAATAACCGAACCCTCTTTTATGGCATTCTCATCTGTAATTTCATTTGTTTCTTTTAAAATTTCTATAGCATGTTTTACACTATATGTAGGCATAACATCTTTAGCAATTGATGTTAATGTATCTTGCTTTTTAACACTGTAATCAATAGTTTTACTATCTGATTTAGCAACCGTTGATGTCTCAATTGCTTTTTCATAAGGAATTATTATATTCTCACCCTCTACAATTTTATAAGATTCATCCATATTATTTCTTTCTTTAATAAATTCAACAACATTACTTGTGTCATGGCTAGGCATATGTGCGCTCACTATACTAAATACTGTGTCACTCTTTTTAACAGTATAAATTCCAACGTTAGTTTTGTCATTAATATAAGCTTCATCTAATTTATTACTGTTTATCTCATTAATATCTTCAACTTCCGATTTGTTTTCACTCAAACTTATATCACTTTCATCATCTTTATTTGCTAATGAGTCAGTATTATCATTGATTATCGAATTGTCGGTTTGAACTATACTATTATCTGGCGTTTTCTCTCTTGCATTATCTTCTCCTGATCCAATAAACCTTACAGCAAAAAACACTCCTAAGATTACCACCGCAATAGTAGATATTGTAATTAGTCCTTTTTTTATTGTCATATTTAAAACCCCTTTCATATTTATTAGTAAATGATTTACATTTAAATTATTGACACAATTTAATGGTCTCATACATGAAATTTTAATTTAACCAAAAAAATAAAACTGCTAACTTCACCGTACAAGTTAACAGTCTTTATATAATTATGTCTTATACTCTATTAGAATTTTCTATTTGCTTTTTAACTTCCTCAACTGTCATTCCAGTTGCATTTATAATTGGAGCTTTTGATATCGTATCCTGCGAACCCATAATATTTTGATTCTCACCTGTAACAACAACTGCATCATATCTATTTAAAAAATTTTCTGCATTTTTCTTTCTATTATCAAATTCTTTGACTGTATATCCTTCTTCGCTCAAATAATCCTTAATTGGATTTAATCCTTTTTGCACAGCTACTTTCTTCATGATTTACGCCTCCCTTCAAAATTATTATCTCCAATTTTAAAAAGGGTATTCAAATGACTACTCTAATAATAATTATAATATCAAAATATAAAAAACCAGAGAATATTAATCTCTGGTTTTTTATATAACTGTGTATCCGGCGTCTTCAATAGACTCAATTAAATTTTCAAGTGAAACAAAATAATCATCATATATTATTTCTATCTCTTTACTTTCACTGTTTATCCCACAGGCAATTACTCCTTGATTGTTTGATATTGCAAAATTAACATTACTAATATCTTCTGAAGTACTCATATTGAATATTTTTATAACCGCCTTCATCTTTACCCTCCTAGTTATCTTTAAATAATTCTTTTATTATATATGAATCTTCATTATTCTCAGCTAATTCTAATTTAACATCTTCAACACTTATAGGTTCTTCGTAACTTCCAGAAATTAAAGTTAAATCTTCAATTTTAACCTCCACTATTTCTTCATCTGTACCATTAAGTTTTATCTTTATTTTAACTGCTTCCTTTACAACACTGTTTCCAATAACTTCTGCGCTTCCATGAGGAGTATCTACTATAGAACCTACAGTAGGTAGTGTTTTTCTTATTTTTTCATAAGTGTCCTGTTCATAGTTTAAGCAACACATAAGTCTCCCACAAATGCCTGATATTTTTGTAGGATTTAATGATAAATTTTGTTCTTTTGCCATTTTTATAGACACTGGAGCAAATTCACCTAAAAAAGTTGAGCAACACATAGGTCTACCACATGGCCCAAGCCCACCTATCATTTTAGCTTCATCCCTAACTCCTATTTGCCTAAGTTCTATTCTTGTTCTAAATACAGTTGCTAAATCCTTTACTAGTTCTCGAAAATCCACTCTTCCATCCGCTGTAAAGTAAAAAATGACTTTATTATTATCGAAAGTATACTCTACATCTATGAGTTTCATATCAAGTTCATGCTTATGTATCTTATCTACGCAAACGTCATAAGCCTCTTTTTCTTTTCTTTTATTTCCAGAGTCTTTTTCTGCATCTACATCTGTAGCCTTTCTTATAACACACTTAAGTGGAGATACTATATTGTCTTCTTTCATCTCCTTTTGACCAATAACACATTCTCCAAATTCTATTCCTCTTACTGTTTCAACAATAACCATATTACCCTTTTGAATATCTATGTCATTAGGACTAAAATAGTATATTTTACCGGCATTTTTAAATCTCACTCCTATTACTGTAACCATATCAAACCTCCTGCATTTTAAATAACATAACTTCAAACGCTAACCCTGGGTTAACATTCCTATCTAAATTCTCTCTAGTATCATTTATTATATTTATAATACCATTTAATTTGTTAAATGAAAATGTATTAGCTAATTCTTTTATACACAATATTTTATCTATGTTAATAATTAAATTATCTTCTTCGATTTCTTTATATATTATAGTATCCCTAATATACGAAAGAAATGCATTTATGATTTCCTCAAAATTTTCCTTTTGATCCGATAATTTTTTTTCATATTTTATTAATTCCTCCGTTGTAACTTTGCTAAGTTGGAGCAATATTTCCAAGGTAATACTTCTAATATTACTAAAATTATTATCACTAATAAACTTTTCAGCTTTTCCAGGTATTCCATTGCTAAAAGCTATAATAACTCTTATCTCTTCTAAGGATAAATCCACATAATTTATTTTTAAGAATTGTTTCATCTCATCTTCACTTAAGTTTTTTAATTTATGTATTTGACATCTCGATTTTATTGTATCCAATATAACCTCAAGGTTTTCACATAATAAAATTATAAAAACATTTTTAGGCGGCTCCTCAATTGTTTTTAAGAAAGCATTTTGCGCTTGTATCGTCATTTTATGAGCATCATAAATAATTATAACTTTTTTACTTCCCTCATAAGGTTTTTTATGAATTTCTTCATTTAAAGTTCTTATAGAACTCACGCCTATTGTGCTCTTATTTTTTTCTACACGCCATTCTACCAAATCAACATATTTCTTATCCTCTTTCACTCCTAAAATATTAAACCCTATGTTCCGAGCCAATACACTTTTTCCTATTCCATCTTCTCCAACTATAAGATGAGCGTGTGATAGCTTATCTAGTTTTATAGATATATTTATTTGATTTTTTATACTATTATGACCTATTATGCTCTCAAAACCCATTTTAGCCCTCCATGCATAGGGGTAAGTATATACTTATAAGTATACTTGCTCCTGATTAGTTACACCTTAATAAACTTATCTACATCAACCACAAATACATTTGCCCCACCTGCATCCACTTCAATAGGAAATGGCATATATACTCCCGTTGACCCTGCTACAGATGAAGGCGATGTTATTATTTGCTTTCTTGCCTTACATACATCCTCTATAATAGCTAGAACTTCATCTACCTTTTCCTTTTCTACACCTATTAACAGTGTTGTATTCCCTGATTTTAAAAAACCACCTGTAGTAGCTAATTTGGTGACCCTAAAATTCTTCTCTGTTATTTCTTCTATCAAATCACTTGCATCGTCATCTTGTACTATTGCAATAACTAATTTCATATAATCCCATCCTTCTTATAATTTTATTTTTTTAATGGCATTTACTAAATCCTTTTGTACTTCCTTTACATCTCTATTGCCATCTATTACTTCTATTTTATCATATTTTTTACAAATATCTAAATAACCTTCAAAAACTTTTTTATGAAATTCACTGCCTCCATTTTCTAGTCTATCTAAAGATCTTTGATTTTTCTTTCTTTTTAATCCCTCTTCATAAGGAATGGTAATCATAAATATTAAATCTGCCTCGAGGCCACCGAGAGCTACTTCATTAATAACCTTTACTGCTTCCGTTCCAAGTCCTCTTCCAATTCCTTGATACACCATTGAAGAATACACAAAACGATCACAGATCACAATCTTACCCAGTTTTAAGGCTGGTTTTATAATTTCATTAACTAGTTGTGCCCTAGACGCGGCGTACAGTAATGCTTCACATATATAGCTCATTTTAGAATTATCATTATCCAATATAATTCCTCTAATTTTTTCACTTATATCTGTGCCTCCAGGTTCTCTTGTTCTGACTACCTCATATCCTAATTGTACTAGATGCTTTTCTAATAATTCTATTTGAGTAGTTTTTCCTGAGCCATCTGGCCCTTCTAATGCTATTAGTTTACCTGTTGCCATGCGTTTACCTCCACCGTTATGTATAAATACTTATTTATCTACTATTGCCACTTTTCTCTCTTCAATTCCAAGCACTGTCACATTGGCTTGTATGTAATATTCTATGACAGCTATAGTATTAGCCCCTATTCTTTCTCCAGGCATTACGATAGGTATTCCTGGCGGATATGGGACTATTGCAACTGCACTTATTTCCCCTTCTGACTTACTTAGTTCCAACATAGTTATTTTACTATCCATTATTTCATATGGGTACATAAGTGCTATAGGCATATCATAATCTATTAAATTAATATATTCTACCTTTAAAGTATCCATATCACAATTCTTAAGGGCTATATAAAGTTTTTGAAAATCCTCTTGATTGTTAAACAGAGAAAATATTAAAACAACATTTCTGCTGTCGCTCATTTCAGCTTGAATCTTGTTTACTCTTAAATATTTCAATAACTTGTGTCCACTATAACCTTTCGGCACGTTTAATATAAATCTAGTTAAATCCATAATATACTCATTATTATGTACTGTTTGATTTTCTGATATATCCTTCAAATCACCTTGACCCAAAATATAGAATTTTTTTAGGCTATTAATTTTTCCTCTATTATATACGCATAATTTAATTAACTCTTCGTACTTACTTCCTCCATACTCTTTAATATAAAATCTTGCATAATCCATAGAACATAAAAGCATGTAGGATGGACTTGTACTTAAAAAGGCGCTTACATAGAAATCTACTTTACTAATATCTATATTCCTTCCTACATGCAAAAAAGCTGTTTGTGTCAGACTAGGTAGTGTTTTATGTGCACTCATAACTACCATGTCTGCCCCCAACTTTAAGGGGTTTTCTGGTAACGATTTACATGCCCCAAAATGCGCACCATGTGCCGCATCTACCAATACCTTCATGTTATATTGCCTCGATATTTGAATAACATATGATAGATCAAGGCATATGCCGTAATAACTAGGATAAGTAACAATAATCCCTTTGGCATCTTTATTCTTATTAATTATACATGAAAAATGCTCCTTATCTAAAGGTAAAGGAGCATCATATTGAGAACTAATTTCATTTTTAATATACACCGGTTTAAGTTTTCTCATAATAATAGCATTAGATATTGAACGATGACAATTTCTCTCTACAATTATTTTATCACCCTCATTAAAGGATGAGAAAATCATAGCTAAATTCCCACTAGTACTTCCATTTACTAGAAAATAAGATTTTATACTTCCATAGTATTCACTCAATAACTGTTGAGATTCTTTTATTATTCCTTCTGCACAGTGAAGATTATCTAATCCATCAACTTCAGTAATATCTGCTTTTATTAAATTTTTATAAAGCTCTTTGCCTTGAACCGTTTCTGAAAATCCAAGCCCTGCTTTATGTCCTGGCATACAAAAGGGAACATTTTTCTCTTTTATATATTTTAACACTCCTTCTACAAGTGGTAATCTTGACAATCCTTAGTCACTCCTCTTGGTATAAACTGTACTAAAGTCTTCCTTATACAGTTCTTGTAATATTCATAAAAATCCGTATTAGTTTTTGATTCTATAAGTCTTCCCTCGCAATTGTTGCAAATTCCTCTTCCATTTATTATTATACCATCATTTAGAGGCTTTCTACATATAATACACTTTTCTTTTATCATAATTCCTCCTTAAACTTGCTCATTTAAAACTAGCTAAAGTATAGCCTCTTATATTATATTTTATTCAACTCATTACTGTTTCTTATTTTGTCCACATAAAAAATCAAAATATATTTATCTACATTTTAATTTGTAATTAGCTTTTAAAAATTATTATTCGACCTTTTAAATTTATTTATGCTTTATCAATAAATCTTTGTGAATTTGGTTATACTAATTATGTCAACAAGCATAAATACTTGGGAGGAGAATTTTATGAAACAAGAAATTATAAGTTATATAAGCAGTATAAAAGAAGATATATTTAATTTATCAAACTACCTCTATACTAATCCAGAGACTAGCTATAATGAATATAATGGTTGTTCTTATATAATAAATATGTTGAAAACTCATGATTTTAAATTACAGGAAAACTATTGTGGTATTCCAACATCTTTTATTGCTCAATATGGGAATGGTCATCCAAAAATATGCTATATATGCAAATATACCTCTACAGAACACTTAGGTCATGTTTACGGTAATAATGTGAATGCAAGTATTTCTACCGCGGCAGCAATAGGTTTGTCAAAAGTAATTTCTAAAAGTGGCGGCAGCGTAATTCTTTTAGGATGTCCAGGTGAGTATACTAACGGAGCAGAATTAACCTTAACAAAAGAAAAATGTTTTGAAGATATAGATGTCATTATCGCACCACATTGTGATATTACCAATGCCGAAAGCGGCTCCTCAATGGCTACAATTCCAATTAAAATAAAATATAATGTAAACACTAACAATAAAGATAAGGAGTGCAATAAGCTTTCATCTTTAGACGTTTATTTGCTTATATTTAATACTTTAAGTCAGTTATTAAAAGGATCAAATAGTGGGTGCCGTATTGATACTATTTCTATGGCAAATGGATCATCACAACATGACTCGCACTTTGAATCAGAGTGTACATTTTACATTCGAGCTAATAAATTAGCTGAAGCTAATTTATTCAATAAAACCATTGTAGATTTCATGCAGGCAATATCTCCAATTATTAATATTACATCAGAGGTTAGCTTATTTAAATTACCTTGTGAAGAACTTTTAACCAATAAGAGTTTATCGAGGCTGCTTACACACAATTTAAAAGAATGCGGCATTATTGATATTGCTCCTTGTAAAGAGGCACTATATGGATTAGGAATAGGATCTATAAGCCACACCCTTCCATGCATATACCCATCCATTTCTATTACAGAAAAGTCCACAGTGAGATGTCCATCACCGGCATTTGCTCTAGAAACACAAACTTTTTTTTGTAAAAAGAAGATGATAGAAGCTGCAGAGGCTCTTGCCATAACGGGCTTAGACATTATTGAAAAACAAGATTTATTAAAAGAAATTACATTTGAATTAAGGTAAATTACAAGTATAACTTACTAATATCTCTACTATATAAAAAAGAAGTATAATTGATTTAGAATTATACTTCTTTTTTATATAAGTGCTTATTATTAAAACACTTGCTTTTCTTTTAATTTGATTATTTTATTCATAAGACTTTCACTAGGTTCAAAATAGAACTTTTTAAAGTTATCTTCTAGTTTATATACACAACAAAATTTACTCTGAGCAAATATAGAACAAATGTATTTCTTACTACTACTAATACGGATATCGGTTTTGCAATTTTCATATTTGCCGATATACTCTATATCTTTTAATTTTATATCTTCTAATATTTTGACCTCTTCACCTTTTATTTTATGAATGATGAATTGATCCGCTACTATTGAATATTTATACTTAACCTTACATTTTGAAAACTCAATATAACAAATAGTAACCATTAGTGTGTTAAAAAACATAGTTATAAAGGCTTTTATATTTATGCTGCCTACGTTTATATTAGGTAACAGATCTGATAAGCATATAACTGTAATTATTGTAATAAACAATAATATTACAACCGGAAACTTTTTCCTTTGTACCATTTCTCTATACATAGAATACCAGGCCCCCTAAAAATCTTTAAATATTAGACATTAATAGTTTTGTGCCCAACCTATGTGATTATACTAGCATTTTATAAAATAATCTACTTGTACTAAGTTGTCTGTAGTATATCTGTGCGTTAAATAACTTCATATTCAATCATTTAGACAACTTATATCTATCCACCTGTGTATTTTAAATTATATCTCTGTATTACTAACTTTTAAGAAACGTTATGAATTGTTTAATCTATAAATATTTAAAAGAATTTTACCAATGTATTGGTGTACCAATATAAATTTATTACACTTCCATAACTATCAATTGTAAACTCTTTTAGTTTACCTCTAGACTTCCAACTATATGGTCCTTGACCACCTTCTATTTTAGTTCCATTATAAGTTACACTTAATTTAGGAACATCTTTTCTTCCATTTGTATAGGCAACAACAAATATTTCTATAAGTATAATTACAAATGTCAAAATTACCCTCTAAAAATTGATTATAAATAAAAAAGTAGCCTACCTACTGAAATATCAGTATTTAGACTACTTTTCTTTGTTTTGGAGGCGCCACCCGGATTTGAACCGGGGAATAAAGGTTTTGCAGACCTTGACCTTACCGCTTGGCTATAGCGCCGTAATATGGTGGCTAGACCCGGAATCGAACCAGGGACACGAGGATTTTCAGTCCTCTGCTCTACCGACTGAGCTATTTAGCCAAATTACCTAGCGACGACCTACTCTCCCACAAGGTCACCCTTGCAGTACCATTGGCGCATTGAAGCTTAACCTACCTGTTCGGTATGGGAAGGGGTGTTACCTTCATGCCATAATCACTAGATTGAGAA
>NZ_JBNMNU010000089.1:0-17709 GCF_051278035.1 Clostridium sp. | reverse complement strand
ATATCAGAAAATGTCCAAATATCCGGAACGATTATACTACCAGATAATATTTATAATTTAGCCGGGGTAAAGCTACTTGTTTATCAACAAGTAAACTATCGACCACTTGGGATTTCTAGCTCGCTTGGTATTATCATTCAGAATAGAATACTATACATACCAGTAGGAACTTCTGTATCAAGTTTAATAGGTGGCTTAACTAATACTGGTTCATATACCTTAACTTTTGAAGATAAGGACAACAATACTTTAGGAACTGATGCTACGATTGTAACAGGAGATATACTTGTAGTGACTAACGGGAACACTAACTACAACTTCTATTTATCCACTAAAACTTCCATTACACATTAAACTACGTACTAAACGATAATGTTTAAAATATGACTTTAGCATTAGAAAATAACGGCCCTGAAGCCAGCGAAATTAAGACTGGTGAAATAGTTCATGAATATATTAATAGTCTATATTTTACATGTTAACTATACTGGGATAAAGCATAGTACTGCTAGTACACATAGAAGCTGAAGATCAAAATTTTGTACGTTGTTTAATAAAAAACTATACCTTGTCTTTTCATCTCTTTCCGAGTATATGATGATCAAGACCCATAGCAGCACTTTCCTAACTAGATGTATTAAGTATAACAAATAAGACCCTACAAAGTAGAGTCAGTTAATTTATTTGAGACAAGTATGCCTTTTTTGCTTTATTTATTATATTCTAAAACTGTTTCTACTATCTTGTCACTATAATCATTAACTAAAAGTTGAATTTTATTAAGTGTATCTTTATTAATTACATGATAATTACATGTGTATGGAATATCTACAAATCCTACTACTTTAGAATCTCGCACAATAGGGAATAAGTATATACTATATATGTTTAGCACTTTGAATTCCTTTTGTGTTGGCAGCATTTTATGAGTATTTTCAATTGCAACGTATTTCTTAGTAGTTACTAATTTAATAAGAACAGGAATATTCTTAATTATTGTAGGGTAGTCTTCCCTATGAAATTTCTTCCATGTTTCTATGTCTCCCATTTTAGTATCATTTTTATAAAATGCAAAGGCTTCTTCATCGTTTTTAACAGTTAGATATGCAAGGTCATCTACAGGAATAATTTCTTTTAATTTACCAAGTAGTTCATTAAATACTTTATACATATTATCTCTCCTTTATATCAATTTTTTGATTCTATCTTTGTCAATGAATACCTCTGTTCCGTCAGTAATGATTTCTACAACCAAAGGAGCAGTTCTATTAGTAATAAGGTCCTTTATGCTATCAAACTGGCTTAAATCAGTAATTTGTACTGCCTCTAAGCCCATCGCCTCTGCAATTGATGCGATGCTATTTTTTTGAAACACAATCTTAGCGTTACAATCTCTTCCAAATAGAGCTTTCATTCCATTTTTTATAAGACCAAACATAGAATTGTTAATTATAAAATATATTATAGGCATACTGTATTCTTTAGCTGTTAATATCTCTGTTCCATTCATGTAAAATGCTCCATCACCTGCAATTACAGCGTAAGGTATCTTTTTATTATACATATATGAACCCATGACTCCTGCTAAAGCTGTACCAATGCAACCATAATTCAGACTTGTATGAAGGTACATATCCTCTCTTATTGGTAGATACTTATATACATAATTGAAATAGTCTCCTGTATCTGCATGTAAGCATGTATTTTTTGGTAGTATATCAGGGAACTTTTCAAATAATAACCTTAGAGATATACCTGTATGATCTTTAATATAAGGTTTATTCATTTCATGCTTAATAAAAGAAGAATCTTGTTTTTTATTTACTCTATGTATAAGTATACCAATTGCTTCTTTTAAGTCATAGCAAACAGAAATATCTTCATTAAATATTTTATTAAACTCTCGTTTATCCCAATCTATTCTTAAAATTTTTCTTCCAGTAATGAGGATATCATTATAATCCCTTGTTGCACATTGTCCTAAAGATGTACCAAGAAAAAGTACACAGTCTATCTTTTCTTTCTCAACGTAATCAATTGCACTGTCAGTACTACAGAATCCATAATTACCTATATAATATGGATAATCAGTATTTATAACTCCTTTTGCATTTGATGTTGATATTATGGGCCATGAGAGTTTTTGGCTTAATACTTTAATTTCTTTAGAAAGGCCTCTTGTACCTCTTCCAATAAAAATTAATCCCTTCTTTGTTTTGTTTATTTCTTGAATGCATTGGTCTAAAGATTTATTATCGTTAACTGGTTTATCTATTGTCATATTTAAATTGATATCCCCTTTAAAAGCTGACATTTGAACATCAAATGGGATTGAAATATGTACAGGACCACATGGGGGAGTAAGTGCAATATTTATAGCTTTTTGAAGCTCAGTTATAACTTCTTCTTCTTTTGATACCTCTGTAGAGTGTTTTGTAATGCTTTTTACCATAGAAGCATTGTCAAACTCTTGGAAAGCACCTTTTCCCATGTATGACCTTTTTACGTTACCAGTAATTATAAGCATTGGGGCTTTATTTCTTTGAGCGTTTGCAATACCATTAATGGAATTATTAAGTCCTACTCCTCCTGCTAACATACACACCCCTAATTCATTAGAAAGCTCTGCATAGCTTGAAGCTGAGTATGAACAGCCCGCTTCATTTTTAGTAATTATAAACTCGATATTACTATTATTCATTGCATCAAGCATACCTGCAAATGTACTTGCGGGTATACCGAATACACAATTTACTCTATTAATTTCTAACACTTTTATTATTGCGTCGGCTATTCTCATTATGTTTTTCCTCCGTTATGTTTTTAAGGTTCGATATATAAAATATATTTTAGTTGCGAAACTCAGTTATTTTTTGTACTTAAAATGATATGCTTATATGATTGCGAAAATAACAACCCGAGTAATTTAGCTTAATTTGTTACTTTAGTCAACACATAAATAAGGAACATCGTTTAAGATGTCCCTTTAATACTAATATCCCATTGTTTTTAAGTAAGCTTCTCCTTCTTTTGCATCTGTAAATGCCACGGGAGTAACACCTACGTTTTTACCAACTCTGTTCATTTGCATTTTAACCACTGCACTTGCAACGATGATAGATGCATGAGCCATTCCATTATCATTACAATATTGTACAAATTCTCCTAATGCGTCTTGACCATCTGATAATTTGTAATTTCTCATATCACAGAATTTAGCCCATTTACCGTTTTTGAATAAAGGAAGAATCTTTGTTTTATAATCATTCTTCATATCAGTTACGGCTTGTTTTGTGAACATTCCTTTAAATTCCTCGTATACTATCTTCCTATCAACATCAACCTTTAATTCATATGCGTCATGTGTGCTTATTGTTTTTATCATTTGTACTAACCACCTTTTATTATATTTTTTTGATTTGTAAAATTATTCGAGTGTTTTTCTGGTTTAAGAATACTCTAGTTATATCGGTTAATTTAGAAATGTCTTTAGTTAATTTATTGATTTTTATGTTAAAATAGCACTTCTTATAAATATCATTGAGGTAATTAATTTTATTTTGCCCCTTATAGATTGTATCTAAAGGGCATTGTTTAAACCTAGTTAAAAAGTAAAATGATTATATGAAAGGGAGTGGAGGTTTTTTAATATCGATTAAAATTGACTATTACAAACCAGGTGGTCGCAGGTTCGACTCCTGTCCGACGCACCATAACAAATGCAAGTACCTCAATGGTTTGGGGTGCTTGTTATTTTTTGATGATTATAGATTATACTTTGATTGGGGATTATTTAAATCAAATAAATTGGTATTTAATCGCCAGGATGTTTGGTTACAGCTATACTAAGAAGCAGTATATTCCTGCAAGAAAAATCCATAGTAAGATAGATATTATTAAATGTGCATGCGGTATGGATGAGCGTCTTTTAGGGTTATGTGTAAAAATGAGTATATAATGAACAATGAGAAAAATATATAAAATCACATTGTTATGAAATAAAACTAGTCTGTGGATAGTTATCCCCAATTATTCCATCTACTAATCCATGAACGCAGTCATCAGCATTAAATCCTTTCACCGTTACACCATAGTTAATCATTTTACTAAGAAGTTCAACTCCGCAACAAGTCAAATGGCAATCTTTTCGCTATTTGCTATAGTAGATAAAGAAAATAGATATAAAAAATTAACAAAAAATATTTGTCGTCGCCGCAAAAAACTTTTGTTTGAAGGGTTGGGTATAGAACTCCCAATAGATCCTTTCGATGAGTCTTATTCTAAAATTGGATGACATAATTTATTAGTACTTATATAAATAAATGTTACTATATACTGTGGTAATTGGAACTTAATGTAGAAATGTAGTTTGTGGAAGCTTAAATAATTATAGGAAGGTATGAATGTTTTCATTTTAGGGGGAAAGTAAAAATTCTTATAAAGGAGAAAAGAATATGAGAATTTTTTTTAGCTGAGTTAATTGGAATCAAATAATGCAAGGTTCAGTAGGTGGAGAAATTACTGAGTATACCCTTATAGAAAATATACTTCAAAGAGAATATAAAAGTTATTGGACTGATGGAGTTAAATTTACTTTATATGGAAAGTAATTTGAAGCTGCACAGAATTCTTCAGATTTATCTGTGATACCCTTCCTTTGCTATTTGAATTGCAGCCTGTTTGCCTATTCCGGAATTAGATCTGGTTATAACACATATTTTATTATTCATAAATGAAACTTCCTTTCTATGGACTGTCAAGTCTAGACTATGTGGTCTATAAAAATAATAAAACATTGTTTTCGTTTAATAGCAACTGTTTAGCATCATAAAAAAGCTATCATGACCTCCATAACAAGATAATTTCCCATTTTATTAAATTGAATTTATGGTAAATGTTTTTTATTAATGGGCCTTCTGCATAAATTACGACCACTACCCCAATAAAAATTTGACATACTAATAAAGCTATGATCATATAATTTTACAGACCGACGGACGGACGGCATGAGGAGAGAGGTAAAATATAATGAAAATTAATAAGGTAGATATGAAAAATATAGATAAGATGTTAAAGGATAATAATAATCTAACATCGCCAATGGATGATATGTATGAATTAGGAATTATTCCTTCTTGTGATTTTTTTGAGATTGAAGATGAAGATGGTTTTTATGGATTTTTTGCTACTAATAGTGAAAATGTCATGCTGCAATTCTACGTTAAGGATAAAAACAGAGAAGATATTTCAATGATTTTTGAGTCAGTCATTACTCAAAATGGCGTAAAGAAAGCGTTATGCTGTTCTAATGACCCTATATTCTATTCGTTGTGTAAAGAAAAATCTACAAATATCGTTACGAATGATCATATGTTTCATGAGGACGAAGTTATTATTAACCCTATGCCATTCGATGGGATTGTTATGGACAATGCTAATATAAATGAATTGGATGAAATTATGTCATATTTCACAGGGATAGGAATGGCTGGTGACTGGTTAGTATATTATATGACTCAGCGAATTAATCAAGGTGAACTTATACTCTTTAGATATAATGGAGGAATTATAGGAACTGGCGAGACTAGACCAAGTATTAGCAGTGAAGGTTATGCTAATATAGGTATGACCGTATCAACAGATTATAGAAGACTTGGGTTAGGTAGCTATATAATATCAACTATTAGAAAGATTACAAATGAAAGAGGCTATAAGGCTATTTGTTCTACAGATAGAACAAATATAGCGTCTATTCATACTATTATAAAGTCCGGTTTTGTGTGTTATCATAAGGTCGACGAAATGACTTTTTAGAGTGTAATACAGTTAGATGAATATCTAGTGAAAATGTTGGCTTATAAAAGGAGAATTTAATATGACTACTAGAGAAAAAATTATAATGACTGCTAATGAACTTTTTCTATCAGAGGGATTTGCTAATGTTTCTATAAAAAAAATAACGGACGGCGTAGGGATTGGTAAAGCTACATTTTATCATCACTTTAAAACTAAAGAAAATTTAATGGATATATATCTAGAAGATATGGTTAAACATTTTGACGATAATATTAATGCAGAACTTGAAAATAGTAATATGACGATTACTCAGAAAATCGACAGGTTATTTGAAATCCTCATATCTTCTAAACTTGAAAATACAGAGTTTAACACTGAGATACTTAATAATTTTAAAACATATTATTCTATCAGCAATTATGTGTATTTAGAGACAATGGAAAAGTTTTCTTTGATATATTTTGCTCCTATTTTTTCAAACGTTATTAGAGAAGGCAAATTATTTGATGATACACACAACGTTGATAAAATTAGTAGAATGATACTTAGATTATCTTTTATCTTTTCAAAAGAGAATGTAGCAGTGTTAACAGCAAATCAAGGTATGGACAAAAATCATATTAAATCGGAGATTATGTCTTATGCTTATTCGTATCGTATGATGATAGAAAGGCTATTAGGACTTACTGACAACAGCCTTAAGCAAATAGATATCAGCAATTACCTATATAGCGAAGAGTATGATAACAGTAAAAAATCTTAATTATATCCTTTTTGAAATGTTTGACAAAAAAATACTCCTCCTTACAATCTTTGATAATCACTTATCTCAATTATTGCCACGAAAGAGTACATTTTATTGTACAGCTGACATATACTCGCATTAGAAGAAGTACTTGCTCTTGCGAAAATATATAAACCTGAAGAATTTTAATTTACTGTTTTCATACTAGCGACCTTATCTTTTATACTTTGAACTTTTGTACGCTTTCAGATAAACTTTGTGCCATTCCCGCAAGAGTTTCTGCTGTTGCAGTCATCTCCTCTGAAAATGCTGTCTGCTGCTCTGTTGTGGCTGAAATTTCCTCAGCGGATGCAGCTACTTCTTCTGAAACACTTGCTACTGATTCTACTTTTTCCACCACATGGTCTTTAGACTTAACTGCGGATTCTAATGCATAATTTACATTCTTAATTTGAGGAGCTATAAGCTTAACTTCATCCAATATATCCTTAAATGAGGAAACTGTACTGTCCACTGTAACGACCTGCTCTTCAATTTTATCAGTTACTAAGTCAGCTTTACTTGAAACTTCCTTTGTATCTTTAGTAACTGTGCTCACAAGCTCCATAATTCCATTTGAAGAATCTGAAACTTGCTCTGCTAGCTTTCTAATCTCATCCGCAACTACAGCAAATCCTTTTCCTGATTCTCCAGCCCTAGCAGCTTCTATAGATGCATTAAGCGCTAACAAATTAGTTTGTCCAGCAACATTATTTATAACCTCTGTAATAGCCGTAATCTTTTCTACGCTACCATTTAATAATATAAGTTTTTCTGTAACATATTTAAACTCTTGCCTTATACCTTCTACTGAAGTTACAAGTTCTCCTATTCTTAATGATCCAACATCAGCAGCCCCTTTAATTTTACTACTTCCAACCGAAACCATTTGAGCATTTTCATTTATAGTATCAAAAGTTTTTGTGAATTCTTCAAGAAGTGTAACTGATTCAACAAGATTTTGGCTCTGTGTTGTAGCACCATCTGCAACTTCACCTATAGCACTCGTAATTTCCATGCTAGATGATGAAACTTCTTCACTAGAAGCCGAAAGAGTCTGAGAAATACCATTTAAGTCGCTTGTGGTAATTTTTATACTACCAATCATCTCTCTAAGTATTTCTAAAGTTTTATTCATAGCTATAGCGAGTGTACCAACTTCATCATTAGATCCTACTTTCAACGTGGCTGTAAAATCACCCTCAGAAATTGTTTCTAATGCAGAAACTACATTTTTAATAGGTTTTGTAATTTTCGATGAAAAATAGTATGCAAATATTAATATTAGAATTAAACTTATTATGAATAATAATGCTATTTTTTTTATAATATTAAGGACGATATATTTTATATCTTGAGTATCAATTGTAATTGATGATACCCCGACAATTTTACCATCCATTAATTGTGGAACCACCGTAGTTATTCCTTTATATTCACCACCTACATAATCATTAGTATTCCCATCTTTAAGTGCTGCCAATGCATTTGCATCTCCTGATTTTCCTATTTGACTTTTGTCACTATTGGACAATATATTTCCAGTTAAATCCATATACTGAAAATTTGTAATGCTAGGTTGTGCCTTACATATTTCCTCCATATAAGATTGGATATAAGCGCTATCATAATTGGAATTTTCTAAACTCATATTTGCTTGTCCTATAATTATTTTACTATCTGATATGATCTGTTCGTTAAGCATGCTACCCATATTTATAGATATTAAAGCAAACATAGTTAACATACTTATAATTGCTACGGACATAAAACCTGCTGTAACCTTTTTTCTAAGGGAATTAAACAATTCTATCATCTCCTTTATTATGACTTTACATCTTAATTATTAAGATTTTTTAACAAATATGTATAATTTTTTTTACGCTGGATTATGATCATCGATTGTGCACATTTCATCTAAAATCCTCTTAAATACAGCAATATCAGAATTGCGTTTTTCTTGTCGTAAAAATTCTAATAATCCTTTTATCATAAAAGCACCCCTTCCTTTGTTATGATAGTGTAAACACTATCTTTGTTTTTATATATCTAAATCCTTGCTATTGTAAGGGTTTTAGCTGTTTTCAGCAATGCCACCTTCTATCTGATATAATTGTTGTATCTAAACCCAACAAAATATTCCAAAAGAAGGTGTCATTGTGAGCTCAATTATATCAATATTAGTTACGTATAATCAAGTATTACTTTCTCAAATCTAGCAATTACTTGTTCTTATTGCGAAAAATATACCTCTTAGTGAAGCAAAATACGTTATGAAAGGCCTAAATATAAGAAAGATAGACACAGATTTAAGCTACATTACATTTATCGTGAGTTTACCACTAATATAATAAGCTATTAATCTAATATTTAAAAATTATGTTATAATTAGTATGAAGATTAGCTTTAATTGCTATATAATTGTAAAATATGGCGAAGTAAGAATTATAAAAAATGTGAAAAGGAGTATTTGAATGAAAAATAGAAATGAATTATTGAAAGCTTATATTCCAATTGCAATTTTTGGATTTTTATGCTTAACAAGTGTAGGTTTGACTAATGTTGCTGGCTTAAGCTTAACTGTTCTTTTTTCAATATTGTATTTATTTATTGAAAACAAAAGAAACAAAGGGAAAATGGAAGACATCGGTTTTATTCCAAAAAACATTTTATCTGATATAAAAAAAAATTGGTGGTTAATTTTGATTCCTGTTGTTTCGTGTATTGTATCAATTAGTTTGCTTAAATTTGTCCTTCCAGAGTTTTACTTGTATCTTTTAGACAAAAAATCGATGTTATCATTTGACAAATCGCTTTTACAGATACCTAAATTATTGATTTTAGCATTTGCTGAGGAAATAGCATTTAGAGGGTTTTTCCAGACTAAGCTTTGCAATATTACAAAACCAATTTGGGCGATTATCATTGCTTCATTATTTTTTGCCATAGGAAATTTTTCGGCTGTCTCCATTTCAGTTATTTATATCTTGTTTTTTATTTTTATGGATAATATTGTTTACGGAGTGATATATCAAAAAACTAAGAATATTTACTCGTGCACTATTTCACATTTTTTAGCAAATGTCACTGCGACATTTATTCTTTTACTTATTTGATTAAACATAAGGAGTATGAGAAAACATATGATAATATACTTAATGCCATTGTTTATAATTTCATTCAATACAGAGGTAATCCTCTAATCATATAAATAATTATTTATAATTTAATTTATTAGCAATATTTTATTATAATGTTTACGCAACAATGTAAAATGACTACTTACTAATGTAAAAACTAATCCATTTAAATCACTTTCCTTTTAACGTTGTTAATGTCACAGCATCGGATGCCTTAAAAGGAGATTATGGTAATATAAATTCTGAATTTATATTTTTCTAAACAAGTATTTTTAGGAAATAAAGTATTTAGGTGGCAAGAAATAGTATTAGTTTTTAAATTATAATAAGCATTGAGAGAGAAGCTAAAAATATAACTGACATCATAATTATAGTTATTATTGAAGTAAAACTTCTATCTATTTTTTTATTTAGTTTTAATAATAATAATATAATAATAGCCACAATCATTAAATACATCCCAATTACTGTGCTGAATATATCACGAATCAAAAGGTTGAAATCAGTTTTATTTGGATAATATTTGTAAAATATCATCGCAATAAGAGAAACTACAGCATTAATTATAGAAATGATTTTTTTTTGTTTAATATTCATTTTTCACCTCCCATATAGTAAAGTATTTATTAATCATTAGTTTAACGTGCATATATCTAAAACTATTTTAACATTATTTAGTAAAAAAGGATATAAACATGGGTATAGCTACAATTCATTGAGGAAATTACAATAGTGTCGAGCGTCATCATCATTAAGCTAAATTTATGAGAAACATTACTATACAGTCTTGCAATTTTTACAGAAGATGGACAGACAGCTACTTTTTATAAAAAAGTTATACTCTTAACTTTACATTTCCAAATGATTTTGGCGCATATCGTATTGTAATATATATGAAAATATATGGATTCGAACCATTAGAAAGCAAGACTTATGTTAGTAATGGGATACATGGACATGAGTTCGGGTAAAAAAAAATATCTTGAAATAATAAACTGTACCCTATAGAGTAGACGACTAAAAAGTCTACACTATAGGGTTATTTTTATGTGTAATCAATTAGTGGAAGTGTATCATCAAAAAAACATTTTTTCTGAATTAACTTTTAGGGTGTTTTTTAAAATTAGGAATTTGTATAATAATTAATAATTTAATAAGGCTAATATCATATATTGCATTACTAAATGCATGTTAACTGTAAAATTAATATGTTAAAATAAAACTAGCTTAAATAGCAAATCCTGAGTTTAAATCAAATATCGATTAATTATATTTTTAAATTACTAATCTAATTTGTTTTTATATATTAATTAAGAAATGGGGCCTTGTCATGAAAAAAATTATAATAATTTTTACTGGTGGAACTATATCTATGCAAAAGGATGAAGAAAATGCAGTAGTACCTGCTATGAGTGGGCAAGATATATTAAAGCTGACTCCGGGTATGGAGAATATTGCAGATATTAAATTTTTAGATTTTGGTATGATGCCAGGTCCACATATTACGCCTGAGAATATGCAAGAATTATCAATACTAATAAATAATAAATTGGGGATTGAAGATTATGACGGAGTTATAGTTACTCATGGTACAGATTCATTAGAGGAAACTGCGTATTTTGTAGATTTAACCTATAACGGTACAAAACCTGTAATTTTTGTAGGTTCAATGAAAAACAGTTCTGAATCAGGATGGGATGGGCCCTCTAATTTAATAAGTGCAGTGCATACGGCAATATCAGATGAAGCAAAAGATAGAGGTGTCATGGTAGTAATGAGTGAAGAGGTTCATGCCGCATCTCAAGTAACTAAGACAAATACCCATACATTGGATACATTTAAAAGCTTGGATTGTGGACCTATTGGTTTTATAGAAAACAAGAAAGTGTATTTTTACTACAGCTATACTAAGAAGCAGTATATTCCTGCAAAAAGAATCCATAGTAAGATAGATATTATTAAATGTGCATGCGGTATGGATGAGCGTCTTCTAGGGTTATGTGTAGATTCGGGAACAGATGGAATTATCATTGAAGGTATGGGAAGAGGAAATATTCCACCCAAGATGGTTTGTGGAGTTGAGTATGCTTTAAGCAAAAATATCCCTGTTGTTCTAGTTTCAAGATGCTTCATGGGCAGGGTTCTTGATGATTACGGCTATGAAGGCGCTGGAAGAGAACTGACTGAAAAAGGAGTGATTCTTGGTGGCAATCTTTCTGGACAAAAGGCTAGAATTAAATTGATGTTGGCTTTAGGATATACAAATGATTTAGCTGAAATTAAGGAGATATTTGAAAAACACTGCTATTAATTTTAAATTATATGAATAATCATATGGAAGAAGTGAAAATATGCATCAGTGTAGGAGGAAGATTTGTGGATATTACTGATTATAAAATCCTTGAGATACTTTTAGAGGACGGAAGGATACCTAGGAAAGAGCTTGCTCAAAGGGTATCACTTAGCGCACCAGCGGCGGCCGAGAGAGTAAAGAGGCTTGAGGAAGAAGATATTATAACAGGGTACAAAGTAAAAATAAACTATGCGAAGCTGGGGAAAAAAATTAATGTGCTTATAAATGTATCTATAAATGTTCAGAGAAGTGAAAAGTTTATGGAATTTATAAAGGCAGAATATTCTATAATAGAATGCTATCATGTTACTGGGCCATACTGTAAAATTTTGAAGGCTAGACTTGATGATGTGGCAGATCTAGAAAAGCTTGTTGGGAAAATACAAATGTTTGGAGATACGGAGACATATATAATACTCTCCTCAGTAGAAAATGAGCATGTAATCGGAAATGAGAAAAATATATAAAATCATATTGTTATGGAATAAAACATTGAACTTGGAGGTAATAACATGGATAAATTAAATCTTCAGCGTAAAGAAATAGAGGAAGTTTATGGTAAAATAAGCCCTTTTGAACTTAAAGATAAATTAATTGATCTTGCAGAGGAATCTAAAAAAAGTAGCGCACACTCACTACTGGATGCAGGGAGAGGTAATCCTAATTGGATTGCAGCATCCCCAAGAGAAGCCTTTTTCACCTTTGGTCAATTTGCAGTTGAAGAAAGTCGTAGGGTATGGAGTGATCACGACTTAGCTGGAATGCCAAGCAAGGAAGGTACTTCCAGAAGGTTTTTAGATTTTACAAAAGCACACAAAGATGCCCCTGGAATTGAACTTCTTAGTAAAATGATTAACTATGGTGTAACGGTGAAAGGATTTAATGCTGATGACTGGATTCATGAATTAGTAGATGGAATAATTGGGGATAATTATCCACAGCCTGATAGAATGTTAATTCAGGTTGAAAGTGTAGTTAATGACTACCTTATACAAGAGTTAGGATACAAGGGGCCTCTTGAAGGAAAATTTAGGACCTTTGGGGTTGAAGGTGCAACTGCAGCAATGTGCTATATTTTTGATACATTAATTGCAAACAATATACTGTCAAAGGGAGATAAAATCGCACTCATGGCACCAATTTTCACGCCTTATCTTGAGATACCGCATTTACCACGTTATAATTTTGAAGTTGTAAAAGTTTTAGCTGACGAAATCACCGAAGATGGTAGGCGCACCTGGCAATATTCTTCAAAAGAAATTGAAAAAATAAGAGATTCAAGTATAAAAGCATTGTTTATAGTTAATCCCAGCAATCCAGCTTCTGTTGCAATGAAACCGGAAACAGTTAATCAGCTAAAAAATATTGTTGATACTGATAATCCGGATTTAATGATTATTTCAGATGATGTATATAGTACTTTTGTAGATGAGTTTCGTTCATTAATGGCAGATTTGCCATACAATACAATAGGCGTATATTCTTATTCAAAATATTTTGGCGTAACAGGCTGGCGTCTTGGGACTATTTCACTATATGAACACAATGTATTTAATAAATTATTAAAGCAGCAAGACGAAGATAAAAAGGAAAGAGCAAGAAGACGTTACGGCGGAATTTCTACCGAGCCAGATAGCATACCTTTTATTGATAGAATAGTGGCCGATAGCCGTCAAGTAGCTCTTAATCATACTGCAGGGTTATCAACTCCGCAACAAGTCCAAATGGCATTCTTTTCGCTATTTGCTTTAGTAGATAAAGAAAATAGGTATAAAAAATTAACAAAAAATATTTGTCGTCGCCGCAAAAGACTTTTGTTTGAAGGGTTGGGTATAGAACTTCCAATAGATCCTTTCGATGCGTATTATTACACTCAATTTGATTTGTTGGAGTGGGCAGGCCAAAATTACAATGGAGAATTTGTGCAATACTTACAAGGAAATTATAAACCTGTGGATATTCTTATACGTCTAGCAGAGCAGTCTTCCATAGTATTACTCGGCAGTAGTGGGTTCAACGGACCAGAATGGGCTATCAGAATATCACTTGCAAATCTTAATGATGAGTCTTATTCTAAAATTGGGAAAGTACTTAATAAAATAATGCAGGAATATGCAAGAGAGTGGAGTGACTCTAAAACTATCTAATATACTATCGGTTTAATATTTTTAAAAGAAGTTAGCAAGAAAAATAAATTAACTATTTGTTCATAGTTTTTCTTGATTTATAGTACTGTTCTTGGATAGTTTTAAACTCCCTTAAAATAGAATACGGACAAAACAAAGAAAAGAGCACTTAGGAATATTCTTCCTAAGTGCTCTTAACATTTAAAACATATGGTGCCGAAGGCGGGAATCGAACCCGCACGGTATTGCTACCACTGGATTTTGAGTCCAGCGCGTCTGCCAGTTCCACCACTTCGGCATGTCTGACAAAATTTATTTTATCATATATTAATAATTAATGCAATAGATATAGTATATTTCGTATATAAAGTTTGTGTTCAAGAAATTTGCTAGTTTTTAGTACATATCATTGTTATATCACAACATAAACTGTTATAATTGTTTAGTGATAAGGCAAAACTAAAGTATAAGTAGAATTGCAACATAGTGAATATAATTAATTATGAAGTTGATATTTTTATTGATATAATATATTATGCGCAAACCTAGTAGAAAGAAGGGATTTACAATGGCTAAGGAAAGGTTATTAATTTTGGATGGGCATAGTCTTATGTATAGAGCTTTTTATGCATTACCAGCCCTAACGAATTCAGATGGAATATATACAAATGCAGTTTATGGTTTTACAGGTATGCTTTTAAAGATGAAAGAGGAGTTTAAGCCAGATTACATAGTTACCACTTTTGATAGGAAGGCTCCTACTTTTCGTCATGAAGAATATAAAGAGTATAAGGCAGGCCGAAAGAAAATGCCTGATGAGCTCAAAGGACAGTTTTCTATTGTTAGAGAGCTTTTAGAAAAGATGGCTATTGATATTTTTGAATTAGATGGATATGAAGCTGATGATTTGATAGGAACATTGTCTGTATTTGCAGAAGAAAAAGGGCTAGAAGTGTTTATAGTAACAGGAGATAGAGATGCACTTCAACTTGCTACAGATAACGTTAAAATTGTAATAAACAAAAAAGGAATGTCTGAAAAAGAAATATACGATAGAAATCGCATGATAGAGGATTACGGCGTAACCCCTACGGAATTTATTGATGTAAAAGGTCTAATGGGGGATGCTTCGGATAATATACCAGGTGTGCCAGGGATTGGTGAAAAAACTGCTTATAAGCTTATTAAAGAGTATAAGAGTATAGAAAATATTCTAATGAATATTGATAAACTTAGTGGTAAGAAACTTATTGAGAATTTAACAACTTATAGTGAACAGGCCATTTTTAGTAAGAAGCTAGCAACAATTATTACTTGCGTGCCTATGGAAATGGATTTAGATTCAATTAAATCAAAAGAAAAATATGATGTACGTGCTGTAAAAGATTTATTTTTCAAATTGCAATTCAAATCACTAATAGCTAAAATACCAGATGATGAGGATTCAATTGAAGAAGTATTTTCTGCGGAGTTTAAAGTGGTGGATAAACTACAAGCGCTGCTAGAACTTGTGAATAAAGTAAAAGATACAGTATATATAATATTTGATATTAAAGATGCCAATGTGTTTTCTGAAATTAGAGTAAACAACATATACATTAATTATAATGAAGAAAATTATTGCATTCTGGTTCAAGATTTATTTAATGAAGATAAAGAAAAAACTATAAATTATTTGAAAATTATTCTTGAGAATAATGATGTTAAAAAGGTGAGCCACTCTGTTAAAAATGCATATACTGCTCTTAATAAAGATGGAATTGTGCTGCAAGGCGTGCAATTTGATACTGAAATTGCGGCTTATTTGCTAGATTCAGCTAAAAGCGAGTACAGTTTAGAAACCCTTATTGAGACTAACCTTAGAATTACTATTTCCGGGGAAGGTAATGAAAAGGGGATTAACAAAGTAGCACTTTTAAAAAGCCTTTATGATATATTAGAAAATAAGATTGAACAGTATGATATGGGAGAACTTCTATACAAGGTGGAGCAGCCTTTAACAGAAGCTATATCATATATGGAAGCAGAAGGATTTAAAATAGATAAGGATAAATTAAAAGAATTAGGTGTGAAATTCGCGTTAGATATAAAGGAAATGGAAACTACTATTTATGATTTAGCTGGAGATGAATTTAATATTAAGTCTCCAAAACAGCTGGGCAAGATATTATTTGAAAAATTAGATTTACCTGTTATAAAGAAAACAAAAACAGGATATTCGACTAATGCAGAGGTATTAGAGGCACTTGTGGATAAACACCCAATTATAAAGGAAATCACTCGTTATAGAGGTCTCACAAAGATTTTCTCGACTTACATAGAAGGTCTACAGGCAGTAATTGATACAGATTGTAGAATACATTCTAATTTCAATCAAACAGTTACTACAACAGGAAGGTTATCAAGTACAGAGCCTAATTTGCAAAACATTCCTATAAAAAATGAAATGGGAAGAGCCATAAGACGTGTATTTATACCACACAATGAGTCTTGTGTTATTTTATCTGCGGATTATTCTCAAATAGAGCTTAGAGTACTTGCTCATATAGCTAGAGATGAAAATTTAACCCAGGCTTTCATTAAGCATGCTGATATCCATACTAAAACCGCCTCAGAGGTATTTAATGTACCTATGGAAGAGGTTACATCCCAAATGAGAAGTAATGCTAAAGCTGTAAATTTCGGCATAGTATATGGTATTGGAGAATTTAGTTTAGCTAAGGATATAAATGTATCTAGAAAAGAAGCTAAAACCTATATAGAAACTTATTTTTCAAGATATCCAAATGTTAAAAAATACATGGAAGATATAGTAGTTGAAGCTGAAAAGAATAGTAGCGTTTCTACAATTATGAATAGAAGAAGATTTATATTTGAAATAAACTCTTCTAATAAAATTGTACAGTCTTTTGGAAAAAGACTTGCCATGAATACGCCTATTCAGGGTAGTGCGGCAGATATTATTAAACTTGCCATGGTAAATGTATTCCATAAATTAAAAGAAGAAGGATTAAAGAGTACACTAATACTCCAAGTACACGATGAATTAATACTAAATGTGTATAAGGATGAGCTAAAACAGGTTGAGGATTTAGTGAAGCAACAGATGGAAAATGTTATTGAACTTTCAGTTCCTTTAGAAGTAGAAATAAGCATAGGGGATACATGGTATGAGGCAAAATAGTTAAGAGTTAAACCTAAACTTTAAAGTGGAAAGAGCGGGGGTAAAAAAGTGCTAAAAGTTGGAATAACAGGTGGTATAGGTAGTGGAAAGAGTACGGTAACTAATATGATCAGAAATAGATGCTTTCCAATTATTGATGCAGATATTGTAGCTAAAGAGGTTTTTATATTATATCCTGAGGTACTTACTCAGATTAAAAAGGAATTTGGGCGTGAATTTTTTAGTGAAAATGGTAGTATTATGAGGAAAAAACTTGGAAACTATATATTTAAGAGCGAAGATAAGAGAAAAAAACTTGAGGATATAATGATCCCCTTCATAATAAG
>NZ_JBNMNU010000088.1:0-17772 GCF_051278035.1 Clostridium sp. | reverse complement strand
CTGCATCGTGCAGGCTTGTTTGCTATACCTATTTTTATTCCTAACTGCTCTCTGATCTTAAAATTTATAACGCTATAATGACTTTGTACAGAATCAAGTTTTATATATTAGTTTCCGTGACTACTCAAACTTTATTAATTACTTCTATTGTTAAACATTATAACACGATAATATTTATTAATCAATAATCATTATTGCGCTTTATGTTCGTAATTAATTATTTTTTAAATATTACTGCTGTATCTATCCTATCTCAGATAATTCATGATTCTTTTGTTTTAATAAAGTATATTATTACACCAATATTATGCATGGAAGATGGAATCTTCCATGCGGCACAGTGTACAGACTTTGCCTTAAACAAAACCGCCAGCAGTAGTAATTTTATACCTCGTATTTTAGAAGAGTAATTAGTAAACTTTCGTAGAAGAACATTGATGTAGATTTTATGGTGGATGATAATACGGTGGATTGAAGAATATAATGAGTTAGGCGATGACTGGATGTCATCGCCTTGTTATAAATTATTACTATGAAGTATTATCTTCTTTTAGAATAATATTTCTGTTTTGGGCTTGTCGGTTTAGCTGGTATTGTTAATTTCAATAAACCACCTTTAATCAAAGGGTTTAAAATATTCTTTCTGAAATAGTCTCTATTAATAAGGTCCATAAATTCTTGCATTTCGCTTCTGGTTCTTGGCACTCCACAAAACTCCAATAAACCTTTTACTTCTTTATGAGCTTGCATGGTAGCTTGCATGGTAGCTTGCATGGTAACTTGAGACGTCATCGGAATAATCGTCTTAAAAATATCTCCTTCAATGAAGGTGGGCTCAGCGCCAGAGTATATCTTATTGTATTTATAAATATTTCTGACTCCTGATCCCAATTCATCCACCCATCCAATTTCTTTGAAGAACTTTGCTATTGTTGGATTCTTTGGAAATGGTGAAAAGTTCTCAGGATCGATGATACCATTACCATGGGACTTGTTGCTATTTTCAACATTTTTTTATTTATATTCTTTTCATACTCTCTCACCTTTTCATTACCACAAGTTGCTCGCAAGTTAAATTCCGAATAAAAAATATTGATTAATCATCGTTTAGCTCACTTTCTTTATTTAACAACAATACAATATCGACTTATCTGCAAGTTACCAGTAAGTTAAAATTTAAGCCCAGTAAGGAATGTATTTAAAATATCTAGGTGCCGGCAATTGGTATCTTTCTGTTAAAGATACTACCTTGTCAAATCCACTTCCTCTTTCTTCACAAACTCCAATTCTTCTCATAAAAGACGCTAGAGACTCATTTCGTGGTAATAAATTATCTATAAAATCAATCAGTCCCTCAAACCCTGATGCATAACCTTTTCCACCTTCTTGCTCTCTGATTGTTTCATATTTACTATACCTCACCTTTAATTTCTACTCTGATTAAATTCAAGTTCGTATAGAATTTAAGTAAATTATTAAAGTTAATAATATAGCCATAGTTCGTTATTTACATGAAATATGAATTTTATAATTATTATAAATGAAATAATAAAAACCACTTCAAAATGGTTTTTATTAGAAGTGCAAAAGGAGAAGAAAAATTACAGTTTCCTTCTTTTGTATTATTTGTTTAATTATGATAGTATAAGAGATGTTATTTTAACTATGTCTGTCAACTATAGGTTAAAAAAAGAATAAATAGGAAAAAAGAAAATAACTTCAGAGCTACTTTGAAATAAACTGATGATAAGGAATATCTACTAGGGGGAAATATTAATGAATGATTCATACTCAGGCATAAATTCTAATCAGACTCTAGCAACTTCAAAAGAAGCAAATTTAATAATTAAGTTTTTTACTGGTGTAAAGAACGATAATGACGCTCTACAAATGTTGAAAGATGTGCAAGCTCATTACGATAAAAAAGGCGTGTGTTTAGAGATTGATGCCGATGTGTTTTGGTTTTATTTACTAAACCGTAAACCATATCAACAAACTATAAGAAAAACTAAAACTATTAGATATTATGATTTTAAGAAAATAATTAAAATTAAGGAAATAAATAGCTATGAACAATTAGTTGGAGCTGCTAATGATTATAACAATAAATATAAATATTATAAATATTAAATTTTTATCATATTTACTATATATAATGATATTTAATAAGGTACCTATATGTAAACACTTTTTAAAATGTGTTTACACTATAGATACCATTTAATCATTATAATTTAATTATAAGTTCTTTTCGTAAGACTCAACCATTTTTTTAACCATTTGTCCGCCTACAGAACCATTCTCTCTTGAAGTTAAATCTCCATTGTATCCTTCTGAAAGATTAACTCCTACTTCTTTAGCAGCTTCCATTTTAAACTTGTTTAAACCCTCTCTTGCTTGTGGCACTAATGTTTTCTTTGACATATAAATTACCTCCTCTTTATTTAATAATGATTTTCATTTTCATTTGCATTTATATTTTGCGCATTATTATAAAGAATATTCATAGTAATTTATGGTTGATTTAATATAATAAAATAAACAAGGATTATTATGTTAAGAGAATATATTTTGTTTCATACAGTAATCTAAGATAAGGGGCTAGGGTTCAAACCAATATTCACCACTTGTCAACTGCACTTATATGTCATTATAAAGTTTGATATTTCTTGTTATGTTTTACGTTAGGTTAACACTATCTATGTTAGGCGAATGTTGTAGGACCAGTTTCCTTAGCTGATTTCAAAATTTTATAATATAAATAAAAATAACCACTCTCTTGAGGAGAATAGCTATTAACTATAACTTACTTTTCACTAATAATGTACAATTTATAATTACACAATAATTGTTACAATTTATTAGTTCTATTTAATTCCTTTTTAAGCCTCTTTAATGCGCTCTTTTCAATTCTAGAAACATAGGACCTAGAAATTCCTAGAATCAGTGCAATTTCTCTTTGGGTTCTGGGGGGACCATCAGATAATCCATAACGCATTTGAATTATTATTTTTTCTCGATCTTTTAAATCAAAGTTTATTTTATCATAAAGTTTTGTAATTAGTATTTTATTTTCTACTATCTCAAAGATAGAATCCTTCTCGCTACTTAATACATCAATAAGAGATATCTCATTTCCTTCTTTATCAGTGCCAATAGGATCCTGTAGATACACATCCCCTTTCGTTTTCTTATTATTACGAATAAGCATGAGTATCTCATTTTCTATGCACCTTGAAGCGTAGGTGGCAAACCTTACTCCCTTATTTAAATCAAAGGCTTCAATCGCTTTAATAAGCCCCACAGTACCAATTGATATGAGGTCATCTACATCTTTTCCGGGGTAGGAAAATTTTTTCACTATATGTGCAACTAGTCTTAAATTCCGTTCAACGAGTATACCTTTAGCTAATAAATCTCCATCCTTAAACTTTGTTAAATAGGATTTCTCTTCTTCTTCACTTAATGGTTGAGAAAATGTTCCACTACCAGTTATATAAGCTGTTAATAATGTGACATTTCCAATCATATCTAATAGACAATTTATGAAAAACAAAGACGTCCCTCCTAGTATAGCTTATTACTATACTATGATTGATTTTAATAAAATTGCCTGTACATACAATTTTAATTTTTCCGATCTACATATACCGACTTATTTGTTTCCATGAATCCAATATTTAATTCATATAAAAAATTTTGCCTCCATTATGTGCCTACTCTAATGTAATCCTTTCTCTTTTTGCAACCTCGTTTAATTCCTCTCGTTATAGTTATAATGTGTAAATACTATATTCTTCTCTATTTTTTAAAGTTACATTATACCAACTATATCCATTTTTTTCTATGCTAATTCCAAAATACTCTATAAGTTCAACTTCTTCGTTTTCTTCTACTATTTTTAATTCCTCTACTGTTAAAAGTACCCTATTTAATAATTTCATTAATTCTTTCATGATTTTCCCTCCTGATCTTTGATTCCCTTTTATATTTATATTTAAATTTATTTTCTATATTACTTTTAATAAATTTAAATTCTTTATATATTTAGTGCCGGAGTTGTTACATTAAATATATTTGCATATTTTTTTTTCAGTTTAAAATAAAAATTACAATAGTTTAAAATTAAAAGTACTGAAACAGTTGTCATATAAATATACTTAATCGTTAATCCATTTCCATCTATTATTTTAAATTTGTTATTAAATATAAAGTAATAAATGTTAATAATAAAGATATATTTTGTATTAGTGTTAGTCCATTCTATATATATATGAGGAGGTTTATTAATGAATAAAGAATTTAATACAATAAATAGATCATTTGCTAAACAGGAGGTTGGAGCACCATTTTATATAATAGATCGTATCAAAAATGACATATGTGCATGCGATGCATTTGCTTGTTTAGATGCTAATAAGCAATTGGCTCCAGTACTATTTTTAGATAAGAGTTTAGCTGAAAAGGTTGCTAAACTTTTTAATGACGATAGAGCCGTGACAGGTCTTTCAAATTGGCAGTTTAATGCCATATGTTCTGACCATACATCATGTTTGATAGCAACAGATATGGATGAAAAAGGAAATTTATTATCAAGCCTATGCACCGTTGATAAACAAGGAAACATGTCATCAAACCCATGTAACATTGATGAAATAAGATGTGTTTACAATTTAAAGACTACTGATGAATTATATGCAAAACAATTCTGTTGCGATTAATTCAATTATTTAATAAATTCTAACCTCATTAAATAAGAATTCATAAAAAAGGTGTTCATGAACACCTTTTTTATGTTAACTCAATATTATAGTCTTAATTTTTTATATGAATTTATAAAAGGGGCCTGCTATAGGCCCCTATACATATTTTCTCATGTGCTTTAATGCATTTTTTTCAACTCTAGATACCTGTGCTTGGGATATACCTATTTCATCAGCTACTTCCATCTGAGTTCTACCGTTAAAGAACCTCAAATTTAAGACTAATTTTTCCCTATCTTTTAATTTTTTCATTCCCTCTTTAATTGATATATTTTCAATCCAATTATCATCTAAACTTTTAGTATCACTTATTTGATCCATTACATAAATTTCATCTCCACCATCATGATAAATTGGTTGAAATAAAGATACAGGGTCTTGTATAGCAGCTAAAGCGAGTACAACTTCTTCTCGAGTTAATTGTAATTCTTTTGCTATTTGGGTTACAGTTGGTTCTTTATTGTTTTCATTTGTCAACCTCTCTTTAACTTGTAGTGCTTTGTATGCAGTATCCCTCATCGACCTGCTAACCCTTATAGAATTATTATCTCTTAAATATCTTCTGATTTCCCCAATAATCATAGGAATTGCATATGTTGAAAACCTAAGGTTTAAACTTAAATCAAAATTATCAATGGATTTCATTAAACCAATACAACCTACTTGAAATAAATCATCTACGTCTACACCTCTGTTATTGAAACGCTTTATCACACTTAAAATAAGCCTTAAGTTAGCTTGAATAAACTCTTCTCTACACTCATACTCGCCATTTTGTATCCTATATAATAATTCTTTCATTTGTTTTTCTTTTAACTTCGGTAGTTTTGAAGTATTAACTCCACATATCTCTACTTTATTAAACATCATAAGTTCATCATTCCCTTCAAAGTAACTACTTTAAAAGTGTGTCCTTATGATTTATTTAATATACAAGAGACAACCCTACATCATTCATTCGTAACTACAGCGAGAATTTAAAAGTATTATTATTCTCAATTACTCATTTATTGAATTGAAATGTTGGTTTTTTATATACAATTAGCTAACCCTATTGTATAATCTTAACTTGTCAGCTACCATCGCTATAAATTCTGAATTAGTAGGACTGCCCTTTTCATTACGACTAGAATAACCAAAAATTTTATTAATAGTTTCTATTTGTCCTCTATTCCATGCAACCTCTATTGAATGTCTTATTGCTCTTTCTACTTTACTTCCAGTAGTATTAAATTTTTCACCTATTGATGGATATAATTCTTTTGTTACTGCTGATAAAAGGTCAACATCATTCACTACCATGCTTATTGCTTCCCTCACAAACGTATAACCTTTTATATGAGCAGGTATTCCAATTTCATGCATAATATTAGTTATTTGAGCAATCATATCAATATTAGGTGGTTGATTTATATTATTTTTAATTTCAGAACTATCAGCATAAGTAATTATTTTTACTTCATCTTCACTATATATAGTTTTATCTACCATTTCTCTTATTCTTTTAATAAATACTTCCATATTAAAAGGTTTTAAAATAAAGTAATCCGCCCCTAATGACATTGCCCTTTGGGCTATTTTATCCTGACTAACCGCTGATAAGACAATTATTTTTGGCATTGTATCTAAATTCATTGTCTTTAACATTTCTAGAACGCCTAACCCATCAATTTGAGGCATAATTATATCAAGTACTACTAGATCAGGTTGTTTCTCTTTAATCAATTTTATTGTTTCTATTCCATCATGTGCTATTCCAGTAACAACAATATCGTTTTGTTTTAATAAATAATCGCTAAGAATGCTGCAAAATCCTCTGTTGTCATCAGCAATAATTATGTTTATTTTAGATTCTTCCATCTTTGTAATCCCCTTTATTCTTAAGTTAAATACACTACTATTTTATAAGCTCCACAAAACATTATTAAATGCCTCTATTACTCCACACTGTCAAAAAAAATGACATTTTAAATTTTTCCATCCCAACTAAATCCTATACTTTTAGAACTCATTATTAATGGTTCAGTCATATAATAATAAATTTATGAGCAAACATCTGAAAGTTCTACATGTATATTTTGACTGATATTTTTCACCTCGTTATTATATGTTATATCTACATTAAGTGAATTTCTCGAAGGAATCCAAACTGTAAATTTACTACCTTTATCAATTTCACTATCAACATATATACTACCACCATGTAAATCTACAATCGACTTAACTAAACTTAAGCCAATACCCGTACCCTCTACATTCCTTGATATAGATTTATCTACCTGTTTAAACCTATCGAATATTATATCTAAGTATTTATCTTCAATACCAATACCATTATCTTTGACTGATATTTCAATGAACTCATTTTTATCCTTAACATCTATAAATATTTCTCCACCTTCATCTGTAAATTTTATCGCATTTGATATAAGATTTAATACCATCCTCTCTAACTTTTCCGGGTCACAAGCAATATTTTTTTCGTCTATATCAGTGTCAAAAATAATAGATATCCCTTTACTATCAGTAAAATCAGTTACAGACGTTACTATATTTTCTACAACTTCGACAATATTATTATTTGATAGCTCCAATTTGAAGAATCCGGCTTGAATTTTTGATAAATCGACTATATTATTAATGAGTTTGGATATCCTATATGAATTTTGCTTAATTGATTTTATATATTTAACAATTGAACCCTTTTTATCATCAAGTGATCCGCTATTGCAATACATATTAAATAACTGAGCTGTTGCAGATATAACATTAAGTGGTGCTTTAAGATCATGCGATATGTTAACAAGGAATTCTCCCTGTGATTTTAACTCTTCACCCATGACAATATTAGCTTTTATTTCGGCAGTGACATCTATTATTAAAATTAATATTTCTAGGATTTCTCCACCTACTCCAAGCATTGGTTCAAAAATAACGTTCCAATATACTTCGTACCCATCTATCAAATGTTTTTTATTATTTAAATGATTAGTTTTCTTTTCCTTTATTACTTCACCAATACATTTATAATATTCACTTGTTTTAAATGTTCCAGATAAATTTTCGATTTTGGTATCCTTTATTTGATTCATTGATTTAAGATTAGGGACCAATAATTTAATGATACTAAAGGCTTTTTTATTTACATCAACAATTTTAAGATCCGGATATGATATTCTAGCAATAGGTAAATCTAGAGTATCTATCAATGTATACAAAAATTTATATCGACTTTTTGAAGCTTCTAGTTTCTTTTTGAATTCTTCAATTTTTATAGGATCCCCAATTATACTAACGGTCTGTGCTTTTGACTCTACACATTCCTGTTGAGTTAGCTCTTCTTGCAGTTCTGTATTTTGATTTTTATAAACTTTTTCAGTAACCTCAGAAATAGTTTCAAATATATATTTCGTCTTTCCTTTTTCGAAAATAGCTGTTTTTGAAAATCGCCAATAAGTTGTGTTTATTTTTGAATTATCAACTGTATATTCTTTTATATAGCTATTTTTCTGCGATTCAATAACACAGCCCCAAGTAACTTTATCTTGGCTACCCACAAATCCAGGTACAATTTCTCTAATATATTTACCTATATTATTTCCTATTGTTTTAGCTGAACCCACCAAATTAAGATACTTTTGATTTGTTTTAAGCAATACTAAATCTGGCGCACTATAAACAGCTACACCCGATATGTCATCTATAAATGTTTGCGCTTCAAAAATAAGCTTGTCATCAAGCCTTGAATCTTTTTTCTCAAGAAAAGAATACAGCTTTTTATTTGCTTCGCTACAATTGAAAAGTGATATATTCACTTCTCGTGCGTGAAGAGATTTTGTGAATATATATCCTGAATACTTATCATTTATATTATCAAGTAGTATTTGCGAATTTAGTTTCAATATATCTCCAATTACCATAAGTGATTTACCTAACAATTCATTCATCTTAAAACCTGTAAAATCAATAAATTCTTTATTAACCTCTGTTATAATGCCATCACATGTACAAAAATATGGTTCTATTATTATGTTGTTATAAGTATTTTCCAAGACATTACCCCCACTTTTTCAATGTATCTTCGCATAAATTTTATCTGGATAAAATAAATTGGTTACAAAAAAAACTTGCAATGTAAATATTACCATATTTTATTATATATTTATATGCTTTTGATATAATTAATGACTAAACCTCCCTAATTAAATAATATTACAACAAAAATGTAGGCTATTATCATAGAAGAAATGTATACTACTATTTAACTAGAGCAAATCTATTATCTACTATATAAAGCAAAAATTTATATTTCTTATTGCTTAATATGTAAATATATGTTAAATTTATACCAGTATTGAAACATCTACATTTTATATATGGAACGTTATACTACGGGAGGATATCAGTTATGAGAACAATAACGCAGGCTGCTAATGAATTAGGAGTATCGAGGAAGAAAATTTATAATGAGATCGAAAAATTAAATATAAATATCAATAAAAAGAGCAAAAACAACAATATAGAGGACAAAGACTTTCTAGCAATTAAGTGTGATATTCAGGGACAAACAGAAAGCAGTAGTGATTGTGCACAGAAACGTTTGGGAAACGTATTAGAACGTGATAGGAACGCGATGACAGATAGAGAATATATAGACTTGAAAGAGAGAATTTTATTCTTAGAGAAGCAAATTGAAATTAAAGACGAGCAGTTACAAGTTAAAAACTACCAGTTTAATGGATTACTTCAGAATAATTCAAATATGTCTAAAGCACTAAATCTACCTATGAATGAAATTGCGTCTACTAAAATTGAACATGAGATTAAAAAAGGATTTTGGAGTAGAATTTGTGGTAAATAAAAATTTTTGTGTAATATAAATATATAGTTAAATGTTGGAATATTTTAAATACTTCATTCATACCTTATAGTATAGTGTACAAATAAAGTATGAGATAGTTAATAGCCATTCTCCTAAAGAGAGTGGCTATTTTTATGAATTTTTATATTATTATAGCCATAAACTACTATGAATATTGTTTATAATAATAGCCATGATAATAACATCCAAACGATACTGATTATGGAGACTTAACTTCAAGGGAGAATGGTTCTGTAGACGGACATTAGTAAAAAAAATGGTTGAGGCTTACGAAAAAAAATTATAATATATAATAAGAGCGAAAGAATAGGTAGGTGTTTATATATCTCAATAAAACATAAAATCAACAAAGAAGCTGCTGCTAACATTAAAAATTTAGTCAATATGGCAGGAGATAAAACTAGCTTTAGAAAAAGATCTAACACAGCTCCTGTAATAAAAAAGTGGGATTGGGAAAAATCACCGCGTATAGTAACAAAATCAGATCTACAGGATTTATTGTTTAATAAGTGTAACTCTAAGGGCAACTTAATTAAAGTACCCCTTTAATTATTATTGAGGATGATATATTATCAGATAACATGTTATATATTAAACTGATATTTAAACCTTCTTCGTCCACAAAGTTATGATAAATAGCACGCTTGTCCACAAATTAATGTGTACTATTTGTTATTTCATTTGCGGTTTGCTCTTGAGTCATTTTTTTAGCTAACCTCACACTCTTAAGTCTTTCTCCAAAAGTATCCAAAATAAACTCCTCCATAACTATTAAAGGTGATTATTTAGTTTTAATAGTTGTGCCTTAATACGAAGCATTCGAAATAACGATAAATACTATAACCTAACATTTAAACCTTTTATTTGTATAATTTTATCAATTTCTTCTTTGTTTTCTGTAATTATATAACTTTCAAATTAATGAGAAATATTAATTAACCAAGACTTCCCATTCTTTATAAAAGATAAATCCTCTGGTAAGTCTGGCTGCACCCACGAATGTAATGAGTTTGTAACTGTTTTTATTACTGTTCTTGCATTAATATCAGTATTGTAATAATATACTTTAGCAGGTTCTCCTCCTGCCAAGAATGTTCCAGGCCATTCATATTCTTCTTTCACTTCTTTAAGCGAAGATTCTAATTCTTCTAAAAGATAGTCTGCATTCTGATTAAAAAATAAGCTCTTTCTAACTACCAAGATGAAAGTATCACAAACTTCAAAAGCCAAGTCAATTAAATCTCTATAAGCATTATCTTTAGGATCGTTCTCTATAAACATAAAATTCCTCCATTAACTTCATCTTATTACCAGTGTGACTCACTTTATGAAAGATGCCAAATAACTGAGTCTAAAAATATGTTAATTCAATCCTATAAATTGGAATTTATCTATCAACTACTACCTTCCCATCTGAATCTAATAATGGTGTCATTCCATTCATACCAGTTCCAACAGTCGTTAAGTAATTAACTCCTGTCTGAGTATCAACAACAATATATACCGCACCAAATCCTAATGACTGTTCTTCTTTAATAACAAATCTCTTTTCTTTTTTCTCTTTCCCAAACATATAAAATCCCTCCATTAAATTACTATTTATCTGTATGCTATACAAATAGTTTTTACTTTACAATAGAATACCAAGACGAAATAACTTATTAACTATATTATACAATAAATTATTGTTAATTCCTTAGAGTGGGTAAAAAAACATATCATATTCCCTACTTGTTAGTACCTCAAAATTTTTTTTTATGACTGCTTATCAAATAGGAAAGCAATCGCCGAATTTCATTAGCTTTAAGTGAAATCAGGAGTAATTTTATATTGAAAATTGTAGTTAAAAATATCTATTCCATTTTGTATACGCCGTTGATGGATAGGATTAATATTTTCTATTCAAGGTTATGTCGAAATATTTTTGAAATGCGACGTAAAAATACCGTAAAATTCAATTGAATAATACGGTATTTTATGGAGATTATTCGGTTTTATTGATTGTGACGTTTAATAAGAATATTAAATACCTATAATTTCCTCTTTCCTAATACACATTTCTCTGTTATTGTGTAAGAAATATATTAATTTGCAATATAATTAAATATTTCTATTTGTTCTTCTATATATTTATTAACTTTAGAAGCATTACTAATTTTAAATCCTAAATAAGGGTATAAATTTTCCGGCCAATCGATAGGAAAATCTTTTAGTAATTTATCATTATTTCCACAGCTAATCAACTGAAGAAACTCTTTAACTTTTTCTGTTGGTTCACAGATGTTTTTAGGAATAACTATTGTTTTATCATTATTTCCAAGTGAATTACCTTCAAGAATAAACTTTTTGCACAAAATTATATTGTAATAGTCTGGTTCCTTATACTTTAAAGTTATTAAATATAAGAATACTTCTAAAACTGGATAGTCATTCTCTTGCATACCCATTTCTTTATAAGGTCTTAAAGATGTATCTAATACTAGTTTATAATTTTTTAAAATAGAATTAATTTCCCTTAATGAAAGATTTAATTTATCAAAAATATTTGAAATATCATTAATAAACCATGGTTCTTTAAGATATATTAAATCATTATTTTCAAGTACAAATTTTACATAATCTATTATTCTAGGTTTAGGAATTTTAAAATGCAAATCAAAGAAACGTCTTAAATAACCACAAGTATCCATATCTTGTCCATATATTGTTTTTACCGAATGACTTAATTGTTCCATATCAAGAGCTATTATAAAAATAAAATTATTTATATTAAAAAAATGTTTGATTATTTCTAAAGTTTCAATAGAAAAAGTCGGTCTACATCTATCTAATTCATCTATAAAAAATATAATTTTTTTACCATTACTTAATTGTTGAAGAAATTCTATAAAATCGTCTTTCACTCCTTTAAATTCTAAAAAATCATCAAAATATTTATTGCTAGGATTTTCTCTTAGTATCTCGTTTATTTTTTCAGTACTCAAACTATGCTCTGTTATTGAACTTAATATCTCTTGAAACTCATTACCGAATTTTTCTGCAATAATTTTTTTGGTAATACTTTTCCCAACATATTTAAGAAGATTTACAGTTTTCTCTTTCAATTTTTCTCTATTTTTCTGAGATGATTCTTGGTCATATATTTTGTTAATAATAGGCATTAATGCATCTTCACTATAATCACTTTCCCATGCATTATAATGTAAGATTTTAAATTTTTCGCCCTTAAGCATTTCTTTCCATTCGTTTAAAAATGTAGTTTTACCAGTTCCCCACGGAGAATCTAATGCTATTACTAACGACTTATTATCATTTATTAAATGGCTCTCGCTATTTTTTAATATATCAGTTAGATTTTTAGCAAATCTTTCTCTTTTTAAAATATCATTTCCAAACCCACTCATCTTAATCCTCCTATCGTTCAAAAGATAAACCTTTTTAGATTTTTTATTATTACATAGCTATTAAACTGACTTTGGACACTCTTTCTTTATAAACGTAATAGCTCTATTCAATATAAATGACCGCTATATCTGATTTAAATATACAATACATTTATTTTGTGCATCAATTATATTATGATTAGTAAATGTATATAGCATAATATTCTACGATGTCGTCTTAACTAATAGTAATTATAGCATATTTTCTATGTATAATTATCTTTTATTTGTAAAACGTGGTAAATGTTTTTATTTTTCAATACCGTATTATTCAATTTTCAAAGACCATTGTTCGTATTTTCAATTTCGATAGTTACGTCGTCTAATAATCATATTGTACATTAATTATGTATCCTTTAATTATTGTTGTTTTTATATTATAAGGCGTTTATTATGAAAATAATACTTAAAATCACAGCCCTAACTTTTACATTCACCCCTTCTATGCTAAACTTACTTAGAGGTGTTTTATGTGAAGAAATTAATAAAAGTTGTAGGAGCTATTATCGAAAATGAAAATCATGAAATTTTATGCGCCCTTCGATCTCCAAGAATGACTATTCCAAACATGTGGGAGTTCCCTGGTGGTAAAATAGAAGGTAATGAAACTTTAAAAGATGCTATTGAAAGAGAAATAAAAGAAGAACTAGCCTGCGATGTTGAATTTATTGCTCGCTTTAATGATAATACTCACGAATATGATAAGTTTATAGTGAATTTAATTACTGTTAAGTGCCGATTAGTTGCTGGTACTCCTACCATAAGCGAGCATTCAAAACTAATATGGATACATAGAGAGAATTTACTTTCCCTAAATTGGGCCCCAGCGGATATAGCGGCTGTAAATCAGCTTTTATCAGAAAAGGTATAGCAATTTCGCTATACCTTTTTTGTGAATTCTGTATAAATATTTACTGGCATTTCATGTTCTAATTCCATTAGAACAGTTATCGGCTTTTCACCTTCATATCCTGTTACATCACCTTTACCGATGTAAATATAAGGCTCGGAAGCTCCATCAATTTGCTTATACTTCCTTACAAAAATATGCAGGTTAATACCTCTTTGTTTATTGAAAATAATGTTTTTACCTCTTTCTGAACTTTGAGAAGTCGAATTTGGACTTTGCCATTGAAAGTATTTACTATCTATAAATTTATCTTTATAATTTATACTTTCCTTAATATCTTCTTCCTTATGTAAATCTACAAAAAGAAAATATTCTTTTCCATTTGCTATAAGACCACTCCCCCTGAAGGAGCTATGAATTTTAGTATAATTTGAAAGTAGTGCTGCATCTATCATTTGGTATTGTTCATATAACTTAAAAAATGGCACTCCATAATACTTACTTTCAAACTCTTTCTCATATCTTATAAGAGCATAATTTATAACATCTTCAATGTACATTCTATATTTATCATTATATATTACCGTTTTAAAAGCCCATGTACGGCTTAAGACTTCCTCATTAAGATCAAAGCATTTAATATTATTTTTAACTTGAGCTGAATCATAATAATTTTGATTCAAACACTGAAATGCATGAATAATACTATTATCATCTACATCCTTAATATACTTGAATATTTCTTTTTTAGCTTGCTTTAAATTTATTCCTTCATGGCTTAGCAAATATTTAATTACACTAAATTCATATATCCTTTTTATAGGTAACTTTGCTGAAAGTTCTTTAAGAATTTTAAGAAAAGCTTCCTCTTCTAATAATTTTTTTAAAGCTTCATCATTCTCCATTTTAACCACAAACCCAATATAAGTTTTTTCCTTATTTAAAAATTTCAAAGGGTTTGGAGCCCCCTCATACTTTATATAATCCATAAGAAAATATGGAGTTTTTCCACTATTCATCATCTTAAACTCTAAATATTCTTCCTTTAAATATTTCATAGAATTAAAATTTTCGTCAGTTAACTGCTCTAATATTCTTTCCTGAGCAATTCTGTCCATTTGAATATTAGTACATCCAGGTATATTACCAAACTGAGTGGCCACAGCTACCTTTAAACTGTCTTTATCATAATACCTTGAACCATTTAATGCTATTGCTATTAAAAACACTTTTTTATGATTTCCTATAAAATCTAATACAGTTAAAAAAGATTTTTCTTTATGATTTCTAAGCCCTCTTCCTAGCTGTTGTATAAATATTATAGGTGAGTTAGTTGGTCTAAGCATTAATACTAAATTAATAGATGGTATATCCACACCTTCATTAAAAATATCCACAGTAAATATAATTTCTAAGTCGTCGTCATCTGATTCTAGTTTCTTTATATAATATATTCTTTCATTTGCTGAATTTACTCCTGTTAAGCATATACTTTTTATCCCTCTTTTATTAAATTCAGCTGCCATATACTCAGCATGATCAATACTTGCACAGAAGCCTACCCCTTTACGTTTCTCTCCATCGTAGCCGTAAAACTCCATCTTATCCACAATAAAGTCAACTCTCTCATTAACCTTTAATCTTTTAGCTATTTCATTTGTATCCTGAACATTCACATCACTTAAGTCAATACCCTCAATATCAGATATTCCAAAGTAATGAAAAGGAATAACAAGCCCCAGCTCTAAGGCTTCCCTAAGTCTTAATTCTAAAGCCACATTACCACCAAAAATATCAAATATATTTCCTCCATCACATCTTTCTGGGGTTGCAGTCATACCAAGTAAAAACCTTGGTTTGAAATACTCCATAACTTTTTCATAAGAAGGGCTAGAAGCATGGTGAGCCTCATCAACAATTATATATTCAAACTCGTCCGGCTTAAAATTTTCAAGATTATTATTCATTGATTGTATAGTTGAAAATAGATAATCCGCATTCAAATCTTTACTTGTACCAGTTAAAAGACCTGTAGTTTTACTTTTATTCTTAACTAATTTCTTAAAGGTTTCCTCTGCACTTCTTAATATTTCTTCCCTATGTACCAAGAAAAGCAACTTTTCAGGTTTATAGCTTACAGCATCAAATGCTGACATATATGTTTTTCCTGTACCTGTAGCAGCAATAACCAATGCTTTAACTTCACCAGCAGCTCTTAATCTACTTAAATTATCCATAGCTTTCTTTTGCATATGGTTAGGCTTAATTAATTGATAATTACTAAAGTCTAAATTTTTGCCTTCTCCAGTTTTTTTAATCTCCTTTAGAAAATTACTATAACTATTAATAAAGTCATCATCTACAATAGAAGTTACTTCCCATAAACTTAAATACTCTTCCAAGACCTCACGGGTAAAGCTATCATTTTTCTTAGAAATAACTTTAACATTCCACTCTACATTACTCTTTAAGGCTCTTTGAGTTATATTAGAAGATCCTATAATTATTTTGTATTCCTCTTTATTCTCAAAAATATAGGCTTTAGTATGAAAGCCCATGTCACTCGTCGCCACAAAAACCTTTAGATCAATATTATTAAACTTAGTTATCCTCTCAAGGGCCTTTGGTTCAGTAAAATTAAGATATGTAGATGTTAGTATCTTGCCCTTTACGCCTCTTTCTTCAAGCTCTCTAAAGCTATCTAGTAAAAGCTGAAGTCCACTAAAATTAATAAATGCTACACTGAAATAAAACTTCTCACAGTCATTTAAGCATCTCTTAAGCTCATCTAATAGGTTACCTTTTTCTGAATTCACTATTAGCTTGTTATTCACTAGTAATTTAGTATCTTCTATTCCTTTATGTTTAAGGTCAACAAGAGCGAGTTGCTGATTTTCTTTAATATTTATTTTGTTAAATATTGAATTCATCTTATCCCCCGTAATTTAGTATGTATTTTCAAAGAATATTTCTTTTACCTTGTGTTGTTATTTTTTTTCAGCTACTTCCCTTAGTATACAATCAATCAATTACTTGAACTGCTGACATATCTCTGAAATCTATAGTCATTCTAAAATATCATCTTTGTATATATCAATTTTCCCGTAAAATATATTTCTTAATTGTATCCGAGATGTAATTATTATTGCACTTAATTGGAAATTATTCCTTCTTTAATTTTACCACTATCATATACGCTTTTGTTATTTATTTTAGAAACGATAAACTCAGTAACCATTATAGTTACTAAGTTTTTATATTACATAGGAGAGAATTCGAACCTGCAACCAACTGGTTCATAAAGTAACGTTTTAAACAATTTAAAACAGCCCTTAGAATAGTTAACTACTCACTTTATTTTTTAAGTTATACATGTCTATCCTATTTATTTTAAACTATAAGGTGCAAAAACGGCAAATTTAATTTACCCTTATCTAGTTATTAATCAAGTAAGTTTTTAATAATTTCTATAAATATGAGCTCCCCTAAGATTAATTTATAACACTCATCTTCATAAATGCTTTCTACCGGAAATCACCATTTAAATGCTGATTCAATACTTCCATTATTTAAATTCCTTTTTTAGAATTAACATGTTTTTTTTCAATTGTTTTACATTGCATTGTAAAAAATACAATGATGCAATATAATTGTATTTGATTCCAATTTATTAGAGTAGTCACGGAAACTAATATGTAAAACTTGATTTTGTATAGAATCATTATAGCGCTATAAATTTTATGTTCAGAGAGTAGTTAGGAATAAAAATAGGCATAGCAAACAAGCCTACAAGATGCAGGAACTTTTTAAAAAAATATTTAATTATCAAACAGC
>NZ_JBNMNU010000087.1:0-17870 GCF_051278035.1 Clostridium sp. | reverse complement strand
AAAAATGCTTGCGTAGAAAAATGTACCAAAGGATGTTATACACTTAAAGACAGAAAAGGTGAAGAATTCAGTATTAGCTCAGATGAATATTGTAGAAGCTATATTTATAATAATGTTCCAGTAAATTTGATTTCTAATATGCCAGAAATTATAAAAAAAAATATTTACTCCTTTAGACTAGATTTTTTAGGTGAAACCTATGAGGAAACTCTAGAGGTTCTTCATAATTACATTAAAAAAGAATGGTGTGGAGAATTTAAGAACTATACTCGAGGCCACTTCAAACGTGGTGTTGATTAAGTCAGAAAATATATGATAAAAGGAAAACGGTGAAGTTATGAATAAAAAATCATTAAAGGTTTTAGAATACTTTAAAATTAAAGATAAAATAAAGGAGTACACGCACACTACGGCAGGCAAAGATATAATAGATAATTTGGAGCCTTATTCTAATGTTTACGAAGTGAAAGAACACTTACAGGAAACTAATGAGGCTCTACTACTCTTATCAACAAAAGGGAGTGCACCTTTTGAGGGAATATATGATGTTAGAAGTGCAATAATAAGGGCCTCTAAAGAGGCATCTCTTATGCCATCACAGCTAATTCGAATAGCACAAATGCTAAGGTGTGCTAGATTATTTCAGAACTATGTTGGTAATCGCGAAGGCCAGGCATCTACTAGAGTTTTAGAAGATATATGTATTGGAATTGTTCCAATAAAAAAATTAGAAGATGAAATATTTATAGCTATAATAAGTGATGAAGAACTTTCGGATAGAGCTAGTAGTTTGCTTTTCAATTTAAGAAAATCGCTAAAAGAAAAAAATGCTTCTGTAAAAGATAAAGTGACATCACTCGTTAGATCGAATGCAAAATACCTTCAAGAAAGTCTTTATACTATAAGAGGGGATAGATATGTAATTCCTGTTAAAATAGAGCATAAAGGGAGCGTTCCAGGTATAGTTCATGATCAGAGCTCCTCAGGTGCTACATTATTCATTGAGCCAATGAGTCTTGTAAACTTGAATAATGAGATTAAAGAAATTATGTTAAAGGAAAAAGCTGAGGTTGAAAGAATATTAGCTGAACTTTCCTATAAAATATATGAAAATATAAGTATCGTTTCAAACAATGCAAATATAGTATGGGAGTTAGATTTTATTTTTGCAAAGGCAAGGTACGCTATTGAAATTAATGCTACTAGCCCTAGAGTTAATGAAGAGGGTATAATAGATATAATTGACGCTAGGCACCCACTGATAGATCCGAGGGACGTAATATCAAGTAATATTTATTTAGGGCAAGATTTTACATCATTAGTAATAACAGGCCCGAATACTGGTGGTAAAACAGTAACTTTAAAAACTGTAGGCATAATCCAGTTAATGGCTATGAGTGGAATGTTAATTCCAGCTAGGGAAGGCTCCACCATTAGTTTTTTTGATGAAATTTTTGCAGACATTGGTGATGAACAGAGTATAGAACAAAGCCTATCTACTTTTTCATCTCATATGACAAACATAGTAAATATCATTGAAAAGGCAGATATAAAATCTCTGGCACTATTTGATGAATTAGGGGCTGGAACAGATCCAACAGAAGGTGCAGCACTTGCAGTTTCAATCTTAGAAGATTTAAGAGCAAGAGGTACAAAAGTTGTGGCAACCACACATTATAGTGAATTAAAAGGATATGCACTAAAAACAACAGGGGTAGAAAATGCTTCTGTAGAATTTGATGTTGATACATTAAGCCCTACCTATAGATTAATAATTGGAATACCAGGTAAATCAAATGCTTTTGAAATTTCTAAGAGATTAGGTCTTCCTGATTACATCATTAAGAATGCTAGAGCGAATATTTCTAAAGACACTCTAGAGTTTGAAGAATTAGTTCAAACTCTTCAAGAAAAGAGCATAAAGGCAGAAAGAGATGCAAGAGAGGCAGAAGGATTGAAATTAGAAGCTACTAAACTTAAAGAAAAATATCAGGAAAAGCTATATAAAATGGAAAATATCAGAGAAAATGCAATGTATCAGGCTCAACGAGAAGCTAAGCTATTAATTAGAAATGCTAAGGAAGAATCAGATGACATTATTAAAAACATGAGAGAACTCGAAAAACTGGGTTACTCATCTGACGCAAGGCAAAAGCTTGAAGAAGAAAGAATAAAGATAAAAAATAAACTTGAAAAATTGGATTTGCATACGCAAAAAAACACAGAAGAGCTAGGTGAGACGTTAAAAACTGTAAAAGAAGGTGAAGAAGTATATTTGCCATCTCTTAACCAAAAGGTTATTGTAATTTCTAAACCAGACAGTAAAGGTGAAGTACAGGTTCAAGCAGGCATCATAAAAATAAATGTTAAAGTGAAAGATTTACGGGTGTCAAAAGTTACTGAAGAAGATAAAAAAAAGGCAAAGATAAAAAAAAGAGAGATGAAGCTGAATTTAAGAAGTGTATCCTCATCAGTGGATTTGAGAGGTATGGACTCTCAGGAAGCCATATATACTGTTGATAAGTATTTAGATGACGCCTATTTAGGTGGCCTTAAAGAAATTACCATTATCCATGGTAAGGGCACAGGGGTTCTTCGAACTGCGATTACTGACATGTTAAAGAGGCATGGACATGCTAGAACCTATAGACTTGGAGATTATGGTGAAGGTGGTAGCGGTGTTACTATGGTAGAACTTAAATAGGGCGGTGGTAGAATGATTATTGTAAGTGCTTGTTTATGTGGCATTAATTGTAAGTATGATGGTGGCAATAATTTAGATGAAAGAGTGCTTAGACTTTTAAAAGAAGGAAAAGCAATTCCTGTTTGTCCAGAACAACTAGGTGGGCAAAACACTCCTAGGGCTCCACATGAAATTATTAAAGGAACCGGTAGGGATGTGCTGGATGGCAACGCTAGAATTCTTGGACCTTCTGGTGATGATGTAACCTCTGAGTTTTTAAAAGGAGCTTATGAAACTCTAAAAATAGCACAAATATCCGGTGCTAGTATTGCTATTTTAAAGGCAAGAAGTCCTTCTTGCGGAACACCTGAAATTTACAATGGAACTTTTAACGGAGTTAAAAGGCCTGGTAATGGAGTTACTGCGGAGTTATTATTAGAAAGTGGCATAAAAATTTTTACAGAGGAAAATCTAGATGATTTAACAAATATAAATTAGGGGGAAAATAAAATGAGTTATAAAGACGTTTTAAAAGAAGCTAAAGGTAATTTAAATAAAAGTTGTAGAGTGTGTCCTGTATGTAATGGTGTGGCTTGTGCTGGCGAGGTGCCTGGAATGGGTGGCAAAGGAACTGGAGATGCATTTAAAATCAACATAGAGGCGCTAGCGGAGTATAAACTTAATATGAGAACTATACATGATGCAAAAGATCCTGATACATCTATAGAATTATTTGGCCGAAAAATGGATATGCCTGTATTCGCAGCTCCGATATCTGGCACTAGCTTAAATATGGGTGGTAAATTTAGTGAAGAGGAGTACATATCTTGGGTTATAAGTGGATGTCTTTCAGCAGGTATTTTCCCTATGGTAGGAGATACCGCTGTAGATTCATTTCTTACAACTAATCTTTCAGAATTAGAAAAACAGGGTGGAAATGGAATTGTAATAATAAAGCCTTGGACAAATGCGAATGTCATAGAAAAAATCAAATTAGCAGAAAAGTCAGGTGCTTTTGCTATAGGCATGGATATAGATGCTTGTGGTCTTATTACCCTAGCACTTGCTGGCAAACCAGTTATGCCTAAAACTGTAGAAGAGATTAAAGAAATTGTTGCATCCACTAAGCTTCCGTTTATTCTTAAGGGGATAATGACTCCAGATGATGCAAAACTTGCTGTAGAAGCAGGGGTAGCTGCAATCGTTGTATCAAATCATGGAGGAAGAGTACTAGACCAAACTCCTGGTGTTGCACATGTACTAGGTGAAATTGCGGAGGAAGTTAAGGGCAAAGTAATTATTTTAGCCGATGGTGGAGTTAGAAGCGGTCCTGATATACTTAAACTGTTAGCACTAGGTGCTGATGCTGTACTTATTGGTAGACCATTTGTAACTGCATCTTTTGGAGGCAAAGCTGAAGGCGTTAAATCTTACATTGATACAATAAAAGGCGAATTAAAATCGGCTATGGTTCTTACAGGATGTAATTCCATAGAAAGTGTGGATAATAGAATTTTATACTAGATAATTGAAAGTCACTAAATTTTAGTGGCTTTTTTTACGGACATCAAGATAGATAGGTCTTGTTATAAAGAGGACTGACAAGTAAATAATTTAAGCATGAGGTTAGTAAAACCTAGCTTTATGCCTTGTTTTTTACCTTATTTTACAAATCTTGAAGGAAAAAGGTAGTTTTGTGTTGAAATAAGTATAAATATAAATTTAGTTGCATTGATTGTAAAATCTTATGTAACTAATGCCTATAATCATGTTTTATAAAGATTTTTCTCTGTTAAATAATAGCTGTGAATATGTTGATTTTATAAATAAAAGTAACGTTATTAAATCGGTTAGAGTTATAATACATGACATCAATGCAGGGAATGCATCTATATTTTATGAATAGCCAGACATTTGTGTCGGGGTCATAAGAGTCAGAAGAAAGAATATTTAATCAGAAGTTTATGTTCCGTCACTAAAAAAATGATGGTGCGGCTCTGTAGAAAAACGCGAATGAACTTATAAAAAGTGGGGGATACATTATGAATGATTTATTTTTAGTTGAGCCAAGAAAAGAATATCAAAAGAGTTTTGAAAATTATGTTTTAGCATATAGAAAAACAAATGATAATTGTTATTTGAATATATATAATAAGGGATTAGAGAATTTTGATGGATATTTAAACGACTTACACAATATTTCTAAAGGAATAGATTTACCTCAGGGATGGGTTACAACCTCAACATTTTGGTTAATAGATAATAATGAAGTAGTAGGAGTAGTGCGAATTAGACACCAAGAAATAGAGTGTTCTGGTCATATAGGTTATGATATATCACCATGTTATAGAAATAAAGGTTATGGTACTAAAATTCTAAAATTAGCATTGGGTGAATCAGAAAAAATAGGAATAAAAGATGTAATTGCAGCTTGTAGCATAGCTAATATAGCTTCAAAAAAAATTATAGAAAAGAATAATGGGGAATTATTAGGAATTATTTTTGATGAAGAGGATAATGAAAATCTGTATAAATATAGCATTCCAACAACTAATAGCAGATTATAAAAAATAGGTGGTTATTCGGAGGGGTAGGAATGTTCTTAAGTTCTAGCATAAATTCAGTTTTTAACTTAGGGTATTTATCTTGGCTTAATATTAGTTTTATACAGTATATAGCACTTACAGTATTAGCGATATATGTACTAGGATTTGTTATTACTTTAATAGCAACCTATATTTCGAGGATAGTACCTAATTACATGACACTTATAGGAGTGCTAGTACCAATAACTTTTATTGGCATATTCATATCTAACACTTTTCTCCTTAACAGATTAACAGTTGTTTATGTTTCTAAAGACTTTCTACTAGTAGCTTATTCCATTTTAGTTTTAACTGGATTAATACTAATAATTATTCGGTGGAAAAAAGAAAAGGTGGTAGATATTCTTAATTAAAAATATTCTTAAGGTGCCACACTGATATAGAAGTATGATACTGCAGAATAAAAAGGAGGAGTATATGGTGGTGAAAATACCTTGAAATAGTTCGCTAGATATAATGATTTTAAACAAATACTTTATTTTTAAAGTATAAAGGGAAGAAGTATCTCTAAACGTTAGATAAAAAGGTCTATTTATCTATGAATAAATCAATATTGTATTTAATTTCGATTCTCTATATATTAAACTTATAAAATCAATCAAAATAGCATTAAAAATCATTGACAAACCAAGGTAAAGGTAATATATTATATAAATAGGTAACATATTACTTATATATGCAACCTACTAAAAATACAGAGAGGATGTTGATTATGAACAAGGCTGAAAAGATGAGTGACAGACAATATTTATTTGGAGTGATTTTCATAGTTGCTAACAGAGTGGATACTATGCTTGAAAGAGAATTTAAACGATTTGGTATTACAACAAAGCAGTGGTTCTTATCAGTTATCATAGAAAATTTATTTGATGAGCCACCTACAATCAAAGAGGTTGCAAAGGAAATGGGAAGTTCACATCAGAACGTCAAACAGGTTGCTTTAAAGCTACAGCAAAAGGAGTTATTGATTTTGCAGAAGGATATAAAAGATGCACGTATAACTAGACTTAAGTTGTCTGAGAGCAGCTATGATTTTTGGACAAAGCTTAGAGGGGAAGGTACATCATTTACTGGGGCATTGTTTAAAAATATAGAAAAAGATGAATTAGAAGTTGCGAGAAGAGTAATGCAGAAGATGCAGTTAAATATTAATGAGATGGATAATAAAAGCGGGGGGAATTCCAGTGAGGAAGTTTAATAAAAATATTTTAGGTGGCATTTTTTTATTAGTATTGATTATTAGCGATACAGGTTTATATATGACAAGGGGATTAAATCCTGGCAAAAATATGATTATCAATTCCATTGATGCTACACAACTTAAAGATGGATTATATAAAGGGGAATATAACGGTGGAAGATGGTCTAATGAAGTCAATGTTACTCTTAAAAACAAAGAAATTCACCGAAAGCCATGAAGATACTGAAATTATAAGATTTTACGATGAAAATTTACAGGACAAGCATATGCACAATTTTACATTCATCAAAAACAGTGTTTGTAAAGATAAATTTACAAAGATGATTTTGGGCGAATTAGAAAAAAGAAAGCCTTATCAGAAAAACTATTGGAAGAGGGTATAGAAGTAGATATTTTAGCTTATGAATATTTATATATTAAGACATGGTAAGAGTAATTTAAATAGATATGGAAAATAATTGAATTATATTTAAAAAATTATTGACAAATAAAGGGAAAACTAATATATTATATATATAGGTAATATATTACCTATATATATAATATATTAGAATTACAGAGGGAAAGTTAATTATGAGTAAGGTTGAAAAGATGAGTGACAGGCAATATTTATTTGGAGTGATTTTCTTAGTTGCTAACAAAGTGGATACTATGCTTGAAAGAGAATGGGTAATGCATAAACTACAGTTATATATTAATTAAATGGATAATAGGAGTGAAGAGGCTAAGGTGTAGTTTAACAAAATATAAACACATAACTAAATAAGGAGATTGGATCTACTATGAAATACAAAAAATCTATTACTACCCTCGCACTAATTATTTTTATTTTGGCAACGATTACTTCCTCCTACGGGATTTTTTCTAGAGATATTTCAAACAAAAAAGAATTTAAGGCTATTTCGGGTCAAACTGTTAAGCTGTATGCTAAGGGGGTCTATAAAAATGATTCTGTTTCTTGCGGTTCACAAGCAGTAGGACAGGACATAGTAACTTTAGTAATGGGCTTACCTCTACTATTAATTTCAGTGTTTATTTACAGAAGAAATTTATTGAAAGGTAAACTACTTTTAGCTGGTACCTTAGGTTATTTTTTATACACCTATACCTCTTATAGTTTTCTCAGTATGTTTAACAGCTTCTTTCTAATATATGTAATGCTCATGGCCTTAAGCTTCTATGCCTTTACCCTTACTATGATGTCATTCAATCTTGAAACCATTTGCTCTTGCTTTTCAAAAAAGCTTCCCGTTAAATTAATCGGCGGATTTCTTATATTTATATCCATTGCTGTGGGGATGATGTGGCTTGGAATAATTCTACCAGCTCTTAAACAAGGAATCACTCCTAAGATTTTGGAGCAATATGCTACCCTTACTATTCAAGCTTTGGATCTTGGCTTTCTGGTACCAACTACCATACTAGCTGGTATACTCTTAATTAAAAGAAAGCCTTTTGGATATATATTGGCTGCTGTTATATGTATCAAAGAAGTAACATTGTTAACTGCAATAATAGCAATGATTATTGTGCAAATTCATTCTGGTGTATATGTACCTTTGGTTCAAATTTTAATGTTCACTATATTTAATTTGCTTTTAGTTTACTTTATAATATTAATTATGAGAAATATAGATGAAAAAATCTATAAAGAGAATAAGAAATAAGGTTATCTTTAGGTTTGATAAACAATTGCAAGATATAATTCCAATAGAGATTAAGTTAAGAGGGGGTAATGAAAAATGGGTATTTTAATATTTTCTATGATAGTTGTTGCTGAAATCGCGTTTTCAGTTTTCTGCATTATTACAAAATCTAACCAACAAAAGCTAAGAAATATTAGCAGAATTGCTGCATTTATAGGCTTTGTAGTGCTCACAATTCTACCGATAATTGACTGGAGCTCTCGATATTATGCTCTAGCAGCCTTGTTACTTTTGCTTGCAATAATTGGAGCGATTGCATTAATTCATAAGAAGGAAGAGAAAAAAGCATACAAATCAGCGCGTGTTGTTTTGAAAGCAATTGGAATGACGGTGCTTATATTTACGTTAACTCTGCCGGCAATAATATTTCCACAGCATAAGGCGATGGAGGTGACAGGCGAATATAAGGTTGCAACCATAACCCACACATACACTGATACAAAACGTGTTGAAACTTATACCGATACGGGAGAAAGCAGAAAGCTGAATGTGCAACTGTGGTATCCCGAAAATGCAGACAAAAGGTATCCACTGATAATTTTTTCGCATGGTGGATTTGGAACTAAAACGAGCAATAAATCGCTTTATAATGAACTCGCAAGTCAGGGTTATGTTGTATGCTCAATTGACCATACTTACCAATGCTTATACACTAAAGGTGATGATGGGCGTACGACACGTATAGATATGGGGTATATGAAGGATGTTTCCGCCGAGAACGCACTAGCTGACAGACAAAAAAGCTATGAGTATTATCAAAAATGGATGAAAATACGCACCGGTGATATAGATTTTGTGATAGATCATATACTTTCAGAGTCAGAAAACAATAATGCTGATACAGCATACAAACTTGTGGATACATCAAAAATCGGAGTTATGGGACATTCTCTTGGAGGCTCGGCAGCACTTGGCATAGGTAGAATGAGAGATGATGTTAGCGCAATTATTGCGCTGGAATCTCCATTCATGTGTGATATTGAGAGTGTTAAGGACGGCGAGTTCGTCTTTAAAGATGATATCTATCCAGTGCCTGTGCTTAATGTGTATTCAGATAGCTCATGGAGCAATCTAGCTCAGTGGCCACAATACGAGGAAAATTACGCCCTGCTTTATGGTACCAATGCAACCGCATTTAATGTCCACATGAGTGGTGTCGGGCATTTCAACCTAACAGATTTGGCACTTGCAAGTCCATTCCTCACGCGAATGTTCAACGGGAAGAAATCCACCACAGGCACCGAATACTGTCTCAAGACGATAAACAAAATCTGCCTTGAATTTTTCGACAGCTATCTAAAGGGAAAGGGCGAGTTTACGGCAGATGGTATGTATTAGGTTTCATTTGGAATATGAAAGGTTAGAAGATAAGTTTGCATTTCTTTCTTATGGTGAAGCCCAGATTAAAAAAATATAGTGTAAGAGGTGGAAATTATGAAAATAGTAGTAATATATAAATCGAAAACTGGTTTCTCAAAGCAATATGCAGAATGGATTTCAGAGGAGTTATCTGCTGATATTTTTGAGGTTTCAACAATTAATATAAATATGCTGACAGCCTATGACACCCTAATCTACGGTGGCGGACTGTATGCTGGTGGTATCAATGGTACAAAGTATATAACACAAAACTTGGATAAACTCAAAAATAAAAAAAATATTGTTTTTGCAACAGGAGTGTCCCCATTTAGAGAAGAGGTAATAAGTGAACTGAGAGATAAAAACTTTACTTCTGAGGAACAGAAATATATAAAATTCTTTTACTTAAGGGGTGGATTTGATTATAGTAAGCTAAAAACATTTGATAAAGCACTTATGACATTACTTAAATGCAAGATCAAAATGAAAAAGAAATTAACACCTGATGAAAGAGGTATGCTAGGTAGTTATGACAAACCAGTTGATTTTACAAGGAAGAAAAATATAGATGAAATAATAACCTATGTTAATTCATAAATTATGTTATATTCATATTTTCATTATATTAATAAAAAACATTAAATATAATTAATGATATGGCCATTAGCGAAATGGTGTTATGAATTGAATATAGATATTACTGAAACAAGTATATGTGTACTTGGTAACCAAGAGTCCCTAGAAAGAATAATGAATAATTTAATTTATAATTCTATAAGGTATGGAAGTGATGGCAAATTTATAGGGCTTAATTTAAGCTGTCATGATAAATTAGGAGGAGAAATTATTCTTAATAGCAAACCATATGAGAAAACTAGCTTTACTTTTAAGCTAAAGAGAATAAATTATTAAAGATCTTCTTTTGAACTTAAGGATTTTGTAATATATGCTTAATAAAAAAGAGAATTCTATATTGTACAATAAAATTATAGTAAATGTGGTTTATTTTCAAAATAATAAAAAAGAAGAGGCGAATTAGAATGAAAGAAAAAGTATCGAAGGGTCATCCTATCGTATTCTCGATTATGTTGGGAGTCATATTAACTGTTCTAGTTACGTTTGCAAGTGCAATTTCCTCAATACTTAAGTTTAATAATGATGAAACTATAATGGCTCAAACAGGCGCATTTTTAGTAATGGCAGTCATAATCACAGTATATATGACAAGCAATGGTAGAAGACTCTCAATGTTCGGATTTCATAGGGTCGAATTACCAAAAACTAAGGAAGTACTTTATTACATTCCCTTACTAGTTATTGCACTAGTTATACCTACACTTGGCGGAATTAATACAGATTTATCACTAAAAGTAGTTATGAGCATTATAATATTTACATTTCTTGTTGGATATACTGAAGAATTTATTTTTAGAGGAATTATCAAAGAAAAATTGAAATCAAAGGGCGGAACTTTTTATATAATCTTTTCTTCTATATTCTTTGGAGTTCTGCACATGGCAAATGGGCTTAATGGGGATATTTTAAGTACTATATTACAAGTTTTAAACGCTTTTTTAGTGGGTATCATTCTTTCACAACTGATAACTGTTGTAGATAATATAATCCCACTTATTTCCTTTCATTTTATGTATGATGCATTAGCTTATATAACTAAGGACAACTCTGGCAATGTTAATCTTGAGTATATAGCTAGTGGTATACTTACTGTTTTTTTAGTAGCTTACGCTAGTTACCTGTTTAGTATATTAAAAAATAAAAAGTTTAGAATTGGCAAAACAATAATTAGATGAAGCATTATTGAGTATCCTGTATTTTATGATAAACTAACTGGCAGAGAAAATTTAGAACTTCATTGCGAGTACATGGGATTTTACGATAAAAGGGCAATTATAACGAGGCCTGAGTCTTTAATATTAGATGAGCCAATAAATGGTCTTAATTCAATAGGATTTAAGGAAATTAGAAATCCATTAAAAATGTTACTAATGAGGAAATATTTTAAGAAACGGGTTAATTATATCATCTAGAGTTATAATAAACGACGCCAACGTCGGGAATTCGCCTATATTTAAGGAATAGCCAGACATTGTTGTCGGGATGGCACTAGTTATAGGTCATTTAGAACTGGAAAATAATTGGTAGTAAGTTGTTAGGTTTGACCTGATTGAGACGTAGTCGTAATTTATTATGAACCAATAGAATCTCAGATAAATAACTTGATTATTAAAGGAAATCTAAGAGAAAATACCGAAACCTATTATACACTTAGGTTATCTAAGTTCACGATATAATGTATGTTTCTTATTCAACTAACGAGGAAGTTTAATTCAGTAGAATAGCATTATATAAAATTTATTATGAAGGGAAAGGTTATTGGCTATGGAAAGAAAAAAACATATAATATATATTCTCTCGACCATAATTTTTTTATTAATTATAATTATTTCTTCTTTAAATATTTACAATATAAAATTACAAAGGAATGATAGAGAAGAAAATTCCAATTCTTTCAATATTGGTGGAATAGTTTTTGATGCCAGCCAGAGAACAGAATACGCTGACTTTACTGGAAAATGGTTCAGCGAAGGAAATGGGAATATCAGTTTTGGTATTTCAGCGGGGGTTATAGACCCCAACACGGAGGTGTCTATATCGTTGATGGCAATGTCGGCACATGGAGCCAAATTGGGTAGAGATGTTCGATTTCAACTAACAGAACGTGATAAGGAATACAAGTTACTGGAGGTAATAGAAGAAGAAAAAGTATATATTGACACCATTACATCTGCTTCTTACAAAGAGTATTTCTCAACATTTCTCCCTGGTAAAGAAGATACCTATTATATGTTAAGTACAGAAATTTTAGATGAAAATGGTCAAGCCGAAGATACTGTCGTCACACAAATTTATGTTCCTGAAGCGGATTATTAATGAATAATTTTCTCATAGGATGGCACAAGCAATAGATTATGAGTTAGAAAGCTCAGGAAAGTCTTCACAAATACCCAGGGGTTTATTTTTTTAATTGATGAAGAAATAAGCTACTTTCGTATGAGAGATTACATTAGGATAGCTATAACTAATATAAAAAGAAAGAAGTAGAATTTCTAAAAATGAATTACTAAAAACGAAAAAATATTTGCAATCACAAATAAACCATTTTAGCATCCTATATTAATTTATAGGTGCTTTTTATATTTAAAATAGATATATTATTCAGAGAATATGAGCACCATAGAGAGCATTTATTAATATATAAGTGTTATTTTGCTTCGCAGTAAACGAGAGATATTGTAAATTTGTCATTGTTCTTCTTTTGTAGTGTAACTTTTTTCTGATTTTTGCGTCTAAATCTAAGAAGCTTCAAAAAAACATCTGTATAGCAATAAATGAAAAGGAGATTTTATATATATGACATTCTTACAAAAAATAGTGGAGCACTTTCAGAATAACGTTATATTAAGTGATTTTTCAATTAAGTTAATAGGAATATGCCTTGTTTTAACAGCTATATTTTCCCTTTATTATCTGTTTTTCAAGTCAGAGCTTTATGAAAAATATATGCCTTGGCTAGGCGTAGTTATAAGGTTTTTAATGTTTATAGGGTTTACAATGGAGTTTGCTCATCACACTAAAATAAGTCCACTGCTCAGTTATTATGGAGGTAAAGAATATGTTGTAGCTCAGCTTTCAAGTTATGTATTCTTTGCATATGTTCTTGTAGTTGGAGTTTATGATGTACTTACAATAGGGATAAATAAATTCAGGGGCTTTTTCCATAGCTTTGATATAGCAATGGTAAGTCTACCGATTGTATACACCTTTACGGCAACAGCAATTTATATAACAAAAGAAAGATTTGAATTAATGAGTCTTTTTTACTTAGGAATATTGTTTATAATGATTTTAATGATTTATCTATTTTTCCAAGTATATTGGAAGCAAAATATTAAAGTGTATCGTATATTTTTCATGGTGGCAATTCCAGAAGTAATTATTTTACTTTGTTTAAGAAGTGAATTTCCTTTTGCTCTACCAATATTTCTATTATTACTTGGATTGTATGAAGGTTCAAGGCATATAGTGGAGCGCATGAAAGCTAAGAGTACAAAGGCTTTATGGAAAAAGTTAAAGCTATGTTCATCAACATTTATTTTGTTAGTTGTTATATTAGGGGTAACCTTTTGTGGAATAAATCCTATAAGGAGTAATGAGAACCAAATGGTTTCCATGTTATTTAATAAAAGTATTAAGTTGACAACGATACAAGAGGCTGAAAAGGTAGCTAGAAATGCCTTAGAAGATAATAAAAGTAAACTTGTATTAAACTCAGGTACCAGAATGGATTTTTATAATTTTTTCTATATTGTTCTAGGTGATTATAATATAAATGTAAGTGAGGTTACAGGGAAAGTATCTGAAATTCATAATAGTAACTTAAAGAGTGCTGAGGAGCCTGGCACATTAAAACTTGATGAAGTTAGGGATAAAACAATTTACTTTTTAAGACAATGCGGCTACAACTATGAAGCAGAAAAATCAGAAATGGATATTGAAGAGAAAGAGGATTACTATGAAGTGACAATTAAAAACAAATTTTCTAATGGTAAATCAAATAAGTTAAGGGATTTAAATAATTCAAAAGTTAGTTGGTTTAGAAATGGAAAGCTTAATTATATGTTTGGTTCTGGTGGCTTACTAAATTTAAAAGATAATAAGGAAATTAAGATTGACGAAGCAATAATTCAAAGGAGTATAAATACCTGGTATGAAAAGCTTGGAGAAAAAGCCCCAGCTTATGCAATGGATGGAGATGGCTTATATAATTTGACAGCTTATTCTAATAAATTTAATACATTAAGTTTAATTTGTGATAATGGTAATTATCTAAAGTTAGATATCAATGATGGTACTGTAAGAAGTTTTCAGCGTGATAGACAAAACAGGGATATATTCGATAAAATCCAATATGAAAAGCATAAGGATAAAGCTATAAAATTATTTGAAAGATTAATTCCAACTAATGAAAAAGATAAATACAGTCTTGGTATTGAATATAATGAGTATTCCTACTATTCATTTATTAATGAAGACAAAGGAGTAACAAGTGGCATAAATATCTACCTGAATAATGAAGGTAAACTTAGCTCTTATACAGAATTTAACTATGGAGATACAACTAAATATAGCGAAAAAGAATTTAAAATTTCGAAAAATCGTGCTCTTAAACTAGTAGATAATAAATATAAATTCTTCAATATATACGCGAAAAGAGCTAAACTTATTGAAGAATTACAGCCGAGTGGTGATACTAAGCTAAAATGGATGGTGATTGTTATGCCTTATATGAGCAGGGAGCATCATATATACTTTGTTGATGTAAATACTGGTGAGATAGATGCTCTTCAAAATATAAGGGAGGGTTAAGAATTGAATAGAGATAAAAGACAGTGTTCTGCGTTTAAAGACTTATATCCTTCCTATATAGATGGAATGGTGGAGGAGGAAACAAAGATTTGGATGGATACACATATTGAAGATTGCGAGGATTGCTTTAAGTGGACAAAAAATTACCAGGAAGATATTGACCTAAATGAATCTAGTTATAGCATCCATGTGGTTAATTCAACATTTGAAGAAGATAAAAAAACTATAAAAAAGGCTAAAATAGTTATGACACTTGGATTAGCAGCAGTGATAATGCTCGCCATATGGACATCAATATGGCTATTTGTGTGAAGAATAGGAGTACAATTTTATGAAAGAGCAAGTAAAGACCCTGGAGGATATTTATAAAAAACATAGGGCAGATATTTATAAATATTTATATTATCAGACAACTAATTGTCATGTTTCAGAAGAACTCTGTCAGGAGGTATTTTTAAAAGCGTTTAAAGCACTTAATTCTTATGAGGGCAGGTCTTCTATAAAAACTTGGCTCTACAGCATAGCGCATAATGTATATGTATCCTGGTATAGAAAAGAGATAAAAATCGAGAGAGTTCCTATGCAGCAAAGTATAATTAGTAATTTAGTGGCGATAGACGGTAATCCTGAGATTATTGTAGAAGATAGAGAGAATTCTAAGGAAGTAATAAGAATACTATATAAATTAAAAGAGGAATATAGAACTGTATTAATTCTCTGTGAACTTAATGAACTTTCCTATGCGGAGATAGCTAATACTTTAAATTGGAGTTTATCTAAGGTTAAGACAACTATTTATAGAGCTAGGATTCAGTTCAAAACATTCTTTGAAAAAGAAGGTGAACTACTGTGAAGTGCAGTGTAATTAGAGACTTACTACCTCTTTATGAAGAAAAACTATGTAAGGAAGAAACCACAAAATTAGTAGCAGAGCACCTTAAAAGTTGCTCTGATTGTAAAATACTTTATGATGATATGCATGAAGATATTGGACTTAAGGAAGCTGTAAAATTAACTGAGCCTATAGATAAGCAGTGTGAAGATAGTTATAAACTTAATACAGAACATGAGTTTTGGATGAGATATTATGGAAACCTCATATTAAGGGGTGTGGTTATTTTCTTAATAGCATATATACTAATTATTTCTATTGGTATGATTTTTAGAATGTAAAAAGCAAGTATAACCAATCTGTCTAAGTGATTACTTGCTTTTGAGTTAACTATCAACTACAGTGATTAAATTTCTATTAAGATTAACTAATATATTTAATAGTTTAAAAAGTTAACGAAAGGATGTTTTAAATGGGTGTTATGTTAGATTTCAAAGCTTTATTGATAATTATTTTACCTATAATTATAATGGTTAGAGTAGTTTCAAGCCTCAAAAGTCGCAGTAAAGGTCAGTTTCTATTTAAAAGAGAAATTATAGTGGATATTTTTTCGGTCTATATTCTCTGTTTTGTAGGAATAACTTTATTCCCGCTATTTATAAATTGGACTGGGCAAAAGGGTAATGTTTCAATAAACGTTGTACCAGTATTTAATACGATAAAGGATGTTTCTATGTCTTTTCAACAACCAGAAATGCATAATTTCATGATTAAGTTTTGGATAAAAAATATTTTTGGGAATATGTTACTATTATTTCCTTTGGGTTTATTACTCCCAATATTATGGAGAAAGTTTGAAAATATCAGAAATACACTTTTATATTCGTTTTTATTCACTTTTGGAATAGAGATTATTCAACTTTTATCTTACTATGTAGGAAATACGGGAAGGTCATTCGATATTGATGACATAATATTAAATACCTTCGGTGCTTGGCTAGGATATATATTTTATAAGAAGATTGTACTCAAATTTATTAAGAAACAATTTTTAAATGGCATTCAGAGGAATGTAGATTATAGTATATAAATACAAATTGCTACTTCTAAAGGCAATGAGTTTATTTTGAGGTGCAAAATGAAAATGGCGAGGTTAGTTATAAATATATGAATCTTGAACCAATTAACAAATTAAACATTAAAAAGGTTAGCATTAATGGCAATGTCTTCAGTTAAAATAATTATCCTAATGAGAAAGTTGAAACAGAGTTGAATCTTAGCTATGGAGAAGTTCGTTAATAAATGCTTTGTTTTTTATTTTTTATTGAAACTTTTCACTTAATATTTTCGTCTATAATTTAGAATATGTAAAGGAAGGTAAATTACAGCGAGAATTATTTAAGTATTAATAATTACAACATTATTAATATTAATCCGACTTGGTAAACATGCACGTTGCTAATAAATTAGATGGAGGAGTATATTTATGATATTTGCACGAATTCTTTGTTTTATAGTTTTAATTATGGGCTTATTTATGATTATTTGCCCTGTATTAGTTTTTAAAATGCGAAATATTATTAGATGCATTTTCACGATTAATGAATTAGATGAAGGCGATTTTAAAATTTTTATTTACAGGGTTGGTGGTATATTGGAAATCTTCATTTTCACTCTTTTACTATCACAAACTTTCACAATATAGTTATATATCATCACAAGACATCGATATCAATGGTTGATGAGGGGTTTTTAAATATTGATTTATATTGATAGTATGATGCGAATATTATATATTGTATATATATGGTTAATGGCAATTGTATAATATTCTTTATTAATAAAAATATAAAGAATCTCATCAGATTAGAAAATACAGTTTGGATAACTAACGCATTTATATAATAGCACTTGTTGCAATGATTAAACTTGCCATTAAATCAACTGAAGCACTCGATATTTACATAAATGATAAGAAAAATATCATATAACAGTTTCGTAATTTTCTTAAACCTCGACTCAGTGGTAATATATG